>ONMC01000049.1 GCA_900318745.1 uncultured Eubacteriales bacterium | reverse complement strand
CGGCACCTTGCCGACTATGTGCTGATCGGATACATTCTTGCGCTTGTCTGGGTCACATTCTTCTGGGCGCCCACGAACATTCCGCTGACGCTTGAGGAGCGGCTGCATTTGCTGCCCGGCGATTCCTTTCTCTACGCGCTGCAATTCGACGGCGGACTTTGGTCGAGTCAGGTCATGTGGAACGTCTGCCTCTTTATCCCGCTCGGCGGTCTGCTGCCCTGCGTATTTGCGCCGCTGCGCAAGGGCGCATGGAAAACCGTACTCATCTGTCTGCTGCTGACGCTGTGCATCGAAACGGCGCAGTTCTTCATCGGGCGCGTCGCCGACATGGACGACCTCATTTGCAACGCGCTGGGCGGCGTGTTCGGACGCGCGCTCTATACCGTCGCCGCGTGGACGCTCGGCAGGTTCCGGTTCTTTCAGCCGATTTTCACCGACCGCGCAAAGACCGCGGGACACGTTGCCGCGATTGCCGCAATGGTGCTGATCCTGATCGTCCCAACCGCGATCGATCTCATCAACGCATCCCTGCCGAACGGGCTGATCCCGATCGCATCCTGAAACACACCCGAATGACAAAGAGGGCGGTTTCCCGCCCTCTTGCTGTTTGCATAATTTATTTGATCGGCTCGAAATCGGCGGCACCGTGCTTGCACAGCGGGCAGATGAAGTCCTCGGGCAGCTCGTCGCCTTCATAGACATAGCCGCAGATCTTGCAGACCCAGCCCTTCTTGCCTTCGGTCTGGGGCTTTGGCTTGACGTTCTTCTGATAGTAGGTATAGGTCATCGTCTCGATATGGTTGATGACGCGCGCTTCGGTGACGGAGCAGATGAACATGCCGTGCGTGCCGAGGTCGATGTAATCCTCAACCTTCAGGGACATGAACGAGTTGATGTAATGCGGCAGGAAGACGAGTCCGTTGTCGGAGCGCATCGGCTCGCAGTTTGCAAACTTGTCCACGTTGCGGCCGCTCTGGAAGCCGAAGTTTTCGAACACCTTGAACGGCGCTTCCACGGAGAGGCAGTTGACGTTCATGATGCCGGTCGACTTCACGACGTGATGCGTGTAGTTCTGCTTGTTGATGCACACCGCGATGCGGTTCGGCTGACTCGTGAGCTGCGAAACGGTGTTGACGATGCAGCCGTTGTCCTTTTTGCCGTCGTTCGACGTGACGACATACAGACCGTATCCGATGTTGAACAGCGCGGTCAGATCGTTCTTGTTCGCGGTTTCGCTGTTGCGTGCTTCGTATTCCTCGCAGAGTTCGTCGGCCATTGCCTCAATCTGCTGCTTGTTTTCTTCGTTCATCGCGCTCATGATCCTGACGGCGCTGTTTGTGAACTTCAGGTTCTTGCAGGGTTCGAGGATCGCTTTCATCGTCTTTGCCGCCATCGGCGCCCAGCTGCCGTTTTCGATGACACCGATCGTGCGGTTCTTGTAGCCGCGCTCGACGAGGTGCTCGAGGAACGTGCGCATGAACGGGAAGACATCGGCATTGTACGTGGTGGACGCGATGACGAGCTTGCCGTAACGGAACGCATCCTCCACTGCCTCCGCCATATCCTCGCGCGCGAGATCGGCGACGGATACCTTCGGGCATCCCTTTGCTTTCAGCTTGTCTGCCAAAAGCTCGACCGCTTTCTTTGTGTTGCCGTAAACGGACGTATAGGCGATGAACACGCCTTCGGACTCGACGCCGTAGCTCGACCAGGTCTGATAAAGGTTCAGGTAGTAACCGAGATTTTCCTTGAGAACCGGACCGTGCAGCGGGCAGATCGTCTGAATGTCAAGGTTTGCCGCTTTCTTAAGAACTGCCTGTACCTGTGCGCCGTATTTGCCGACGATCCCGAAATAGTACCGCCGCGCTTCGCATGCCCAGTCCTCCTCAACGTCCAAAGCGCCGAACTTTCCGAAGCCGTCCGCGGAGAACAGGATCTTATCCCCGGAATCATAGGTCATGAGGACCTCTGGCCAGTGTACCATGGGCGCCGCGACGAAGTGGAGCGTATGCGTGCCGAGTTCCAGCGTGTCGCCTTCGCCGACGACGATGCGGCGGTCTGCAAAGTCCGTGCCGAAGAAATTCTGCATCATCGCAAATGCCTTCGAAGACGCGACGATCTTCGCATTCGGATACTGGCCTGCAAACGTCATGATGTTCGCCGAATGGTCCGGTTCCATATGCTGGACGATCAGATAATCGGGCTTGCGTCCGGCCAGCGCGTTTTCGAGATTGTCAAGCCATTCATGTTTGAATCGGGCGTCGACGGTATCGAACACGGCGATCTTCCGATCCATCACGACATAGGAATTGTATGCCATGCCGTTCGGTACGACATACTGTCCCTCGAACAGGTCGACCGCATGGTCGTTGACGCCGATATAAAGAACGGTATCGGTTACATGATTCAGGTTCATATCCTGTCCCCCTATGGTTATTTTTTACCATCTTAACACAAACCGCCCGCCGGTTCAACACCCGCGGGCGATTTTGATGCTTTTATTTGATGTTCCGCCGGTCGGTCATTACATCACGTAGTCCGAAGCGTTGATGACCTTGAACTCGGGGTTCAAATGCAGCGCGCCGGTCACAAGATCCGCGACGCTGTCCTGTTCCTCTTCCTTCGCGCCGATCATGGCAACGTCTCTGGAGACGGCGGAAACCGCCGCTTCCTGTTCCTCTGTGCAGAATACCTGCGCGCAGTCGGCAATGGTGAGGCGTTCCAGGATCAGCTCGGACGGTACGTCCTTTGCGATGTGCACCATGGCGCAGTCGGTCACCAGAATCCCGTCCGCATACTTTTCGAGCAGCGCCTTGTCCACGGTCGCACGGACATGGTCCTCGATGATCTTGCCGGTCTTCTTTTGGATGACGAGCTCATCATAGTGCGCGTCGATATCCTCGAACGCGTCCGCAAGCGCCTGCGGGATCTTCACGTCGCCGTTGACATACAGGTATTCGATCTCGGGAAAGATCTCTGCGGCGTCGTCTTCGACGGTCAGATCGCCGTTGATATACGCCTTTGTTCCGTACTTTTTGAGAAACCGGCGGTTCATTTTCGCGTCGGAATTCACGAAAGCCGTTCCATCCGGCACGATCAGGATATCCGTGTCCTCCGAAAGCATCGGCACGACCGCCTCGGCCAGCGATTCTGCGATCAGCGCGGTCTTTGCCGCGAAGCGCACATTCCGGTTGCGCAGCTTTTCCGTATCGAGTGCAAGGTCGGTGAAGATCATCCTGCGGAACGCCCAGTAGAGCGCGTTCTCCTTTGCGCGAAGCGGGAAGGTCCTGTCGATCTCGGCGTTGCGGTTCAGCCGGATCGCCCCGTCTGGATAGACGTTGACCGACCCGTTCACGTTCAGATTATTGAGCCTGCCCGAAATGCTTTTCGGCAACGTGACCGAGCCGTTTACGTTGATCTGATAATACTTCTGAGCCGCTTCCGCAGCGCCTGCATCGATATTCAGCACGCCGTTGACGAACAGGATCACCGTCTCCCCGTCCTGCGGCGCGCGGTCCGCCGTCAGCTCGTACGAACCGTTCTGACTGATGACGCGCACGTTTTCGCCCGCGGGCACCTCGATCACGTCCGCCGCGTTCATTGTTACATTGTACCGGTTGATCAGTTCTTTTTTTTCCGGCGTCACGATCACCGTCGCCGCGTTGACTACGATCTGCTCATAGCTTTTCAGCGTTTCTTCCGACACGCTGCGCATGTCGCATACCGCACAGTTTACCATCATCTTTTTCATGATTCTCTCCTCCGATGTTATCTTCTGAATAGGTCTGACGCTTCATATTCCGCAGGCGGCAGCGTGTCGCCCGCCGAAAAAGCGAAGAAAGGTTTATGGTGTTCCCTCATCTGTCTTTTCAATTCCCGTTCCTCCCGAAACTCGGAAGGAATCCGCTCCCGTTTCAAGGTCTTCATGTGCATAGCTCCTTTTTCAATAATTGTCTTGCGCGCGCGAGCTTCGTCCGGACGGTCGCTGACGGCATATGAAAGATCTCCGCAAGCTCCGCCGCACTGTATCCCTCCAGATACCGCATCCGGAACATGGTCCGCACGTCCGGCGGCAGCCGCAAAAGCAGCAGGGATACTTCCGTCTGCGTATAGCCGGACTCCTCATATCCTTCGCCCTCGTACAGCATCTGCTGCCGGTTGAGAAACCGTGTGTTCCGCCGTGTCTCATCCAGAAACAGATTCTTTGCGGTACGATAGAGCCATGCGCGCTGCTGTTCCTCCGAAAGGGGTGCGAGTTCCTCCGCATGCTCCAGCGCCTTCAAAAAGGTGTCCTGCACAAGATCTGTTCCCTTCTCTCCGTCGCGGCACAGCATGGTACAGAAGCGGGCAAGCGCTTCGAAATGCTGCGCATACAATTCGTTCATCGCCTGCTCCTCCTTTCTCATGCCGTTCACTTATATAACGAACGGGAAGGTCAAAGTGTTTCAAAGATTTCGTTTTTTCCAAAAAAGGCTTCGGACGAAGCCGAAGCCGGATCGGTTATGCACCGAACACCCAGAGTTTCCAAACGGCTGCCGCCTCGCGCAGGTACATGCCGAACATATAGATCGGATAGCCGTCCGCACCCGCGGCGCCGCCCGCCCGCATCCCGAGCTGCTCCGCCGTTTTCTGCGCGCGGTAGAGATGGTAGCCGCTCGATACGATCACGACGCGATCGGTCGTCCCGCCGTCCGCCTCGATGACCGCCTTCGAAAAAGCAAGGTTCTCCTTTGTGGAGGTCGAGCGGTCCTCGATCAGGATCCGCTCCGACGCGATCCCGTGTTCCGAAAGATACCGGCGCATACATTCCGCTTCGGAAATGTCCTCGCCCGCGCCCTGCCCGCCGCTGACGACCGCCTTCGCCTCCGGAATCGCCGCAAGGCAGCGCATCGCGCCTTCAAGCCGGTGCTCCAGCGTGACCGACGGCGTTTCTCCGTACACCGCCGCGCCGAGCACGATCACATACTGCGCGTCCGCACCGGGCTTCTGCACGGCGGCGGAAACGATCGGAATCTCCGCCGCGATCAGCAGGGCAGCGCCGAGCGCAAGCACGACCGACGCCGCGATCTTCACCGGCTTTTTGCAGAACCGGAACACGAGCAGCATACCGATGATCGCAAGCGGAACGACGGACGCGATCCGGTAGCCCGCCTGCGGGAACAGCCAGAGAAACGCGGCGAACATCGCCTGCACAAGCACGACGATCCAAAACATCCACGCTCGCTTCCACGCCGCGAGCGCGCCGAGCACGATCATGACACCGGACAGGATCCGGTAGCGCGGGTGTATGCCGAAAAAGACCGCGATCGCCGTGCAAAGAATCAGCAGCAGCCCCGCCGCATGCAGAAGCGTAAACCGCTTCGTCGATTGTGTCCGTTCCATTGTCCTGCCTCCGTCCGTCTTTCTGCATTGTACCATACAGTTGTAACCGAATTACGACAAAAACGCGTTATTCATGCGTTATCTTTATGAACATTTCATAAACATGAAAACGCCCGCGGCGCCGTGCCGCAGGCGTTTCGATTCATGCATACATCCGCTTTGTTTTTGCTCTTGCGTACAGATACAGGAACAAAACCATCAGGATCTCGCCGAACATGCTTATAAAGAAGATCAGATCGGTGCTGCCGGTCGCGGGACCCGGCGCAGAGAGCACGAACAGCACGCTCGCAACAAGGATCGGAATCCCGATCCGAAGAGCTGCTTTCTTCTTTTTATGCGTGTCCCTCATGCAGCCTCTGTTATGAACATGTTGAAATAATAGTATTCCTTCGTTTTTCGATTGTCAAGGAAAAAACAGGCTGCAAGCTGCATGATTTTCCGCAATGGATCGCATACTGAAAGAAAAAGGAGGAATGGTATGAATCGACGAATCGGAGACCGCACGCTGCTGTTTCGAACCGAGCCGCGCGTGGTCAGCGCTGCCGCAGCGGTAGCGAAAAACGAGGATGCGGGCACATACGGAGGACGGTTCGATGTGGTGCTTGAGGATGACAAATTCGGCGAGGAAAGTTTTGAGCGCGCGGAATGCAAGATGTTCTGCACCGCTGCGAAGCTCGCTGTCGAAAAGGCCGGGCTTTCTCTCCATCATGTGCGCGCTATGCTTGCGGGCGATCTTTTGAATCAGCTGATCACCGCCAACTATGCTGCCCGCGAGCTCGGTATTCCGTACCTCGGTCTGTACGGCGCGTGCTCCACGATGTCGGAGTCGCTTCTGCTCGGAAGTCTGCTCGTGGACGGCGGCTATTGCTCGCCCGTTCTGTGCTGCGCCAGCAGTCATTTTTCAACGGCCGAGCGTCAGTATCGCTTTCCGTTGGAGATGGGAACAACCGCGCCGCCGACCGCGCAGCATACGGTTACCGGTGCAGGCGCGCTCCTGCTGTCCGACGCAGAAACGCCGCATTCCGTCTTCTCACACGTCGCCGTAACCGCCGCAACGATCGGCCGCGTCGTCGACCTCGGCATCACCGATATGAACAACATGGGCGCGGCAATGGCGCCTGCCTGCTGCGATACCATCCTTGCGCATTTGGATGATACCGGATACAGCGCAGATGAGTTCGATCTTTTTGTGTCCGGCGATCTCGGCGTGTTCGGCAGTGAAATGCTGTTGGACCTTGCGAAAAAAGCGGATCTTGATCTGGACGGACGATATCTCGACTGCGGTGCGAGCATCTATAAAACAGAGCAGAACTTTTCCTGCGGCGGAAGCGGCGCAGGTTGCTCGGCAGTCGTGCTTGCCTCCGAGCTTTTGAGTCGCATCGAGCGCAACGAAGTGCGCCGCATGCTCTTTCTGGCGACCGGCGCACTGATGAGCCCGACCTCGGGGATGCAGGGCGAAAGCATTCCCGCCATAGCACACGCGATCGTGCTGGAACGGAGGGACTGATGCAATACCTGTATTCGTTTTTGATCGGCGGTGCGATCTGCACCGTCGGACAGCTTTTGCTGTCTTTTACCAGGTTGACCTCGGCACGCATCCTTGCCGTATTCGTTGTTGCGGGCGTCGTGCTCGGCGGCCTCGGTCTCTATCAGCCGCTGATCGACTTTGCCGGCGCGGGCGCCAGCGTACCGCTGCTCGGTTTCGGGAATGCGCTTGCAAAGGGGGCGATCGAAGGCGCAAAGTATCACGGCGTACTCGGCGCGTTTTCCGGCGGTATTTCAGCAACCGGCGCAGGTATCTCTGCTGCGATCCTCTTCGGCTGGCTCGCCGCATTGGTTTTCCGTCCGAAGTCAAAATAATCCGTAAGAAAAAGGAGCGAGTCATTCGCTCCTTTCTTCGTGTACCAATCAAAGTCCTTTTGCAGTGATCCGCAGAATGCTTTGCTTTCTTCGCTTCTCGGTCTGTTTTTTCTCCGTTTCCGCACACAGCACGGATCTATGAAGCTTTATGTGAATCTGCACTCGATCCATCGTTGCGCCTCGTCACGGGTACGAAAGATATGGATCTCTTTCTCCGGATAGGTTCGAAACAGCTCCATCAACACCGGATTGTTGCGTTCTTTATAGGTTCTGACAAGTTCAACGAGTTCCGGATCGAGCGTTTGTTCCGTCCACGGAATGTCCGGTCTTTGCTTTCCGATCCGTTCCGTGATCCCCTGCATGCAAACGTCCGTATCGTAATCGAGCAGGATCACCGTGTTGCACGCTGCGATGCGCGGCTCGAACGTGCGACTGTAGCTGCCGTCGATGATCCATGCGTCCGTTTTCAGAATCTCGGCAAGACGTTCGTCAAACTCGTCGCGCGTGATGTGCGTCCGGTCCGGCTTCCACCAGATGTTGTCGAGATGCCACAGCGGAAGACCGGTCTTTTCATGCAGTTTGACGGAAAAGAAGCTCTTTCCGCTGCCGGGGCAGCCGGTGACAACGATGCGCTTCATTCCTCGTCCTCATCCTCTTCTTCGTCGACCCATTCCGGATTCTGTTCGACGAGCAATCGCAAAATGCGCATGCGTTCCTTTTTCAGCACGGTCACGGTCAGATCCTCATACACGAAGCTGTCGTAGAGTTTCGGATAGCCGCCGAGCATCTCCACCGCCCAGCCGCCGACCGTGGCGTTGTCGTCGTCGAGGTCCTCTTCCTCTTTATCGAACTCGTCCAGAAAGTCCACAAGGCGCATATCGCCGTCGACCTCATACCGATTCTCACCGATCTCGACGAATTCCTCCTCGATCTTATCCGTCTCGTCCCAGATTTCGCCGACCAGCTGTTCGAGCACGTCTTCCATCGTCAGAATGCCCATCGTACCGCCGTATTCGTCGGTGACCACGACCATATGACTCTTTTGACGGCGCATCGTGTCGAGAACGTCCGGCAGAGGCGTCGTTTTGTGCACATAGACGACCGGCATCAAAAGCTTCTGGATCGGCACGTCCGGATCCTCGACCATTGCCTTATACAGATGGTTGAGGTGCAGGATGCCGACGATATGATCCGGCGTATCGCGATAGACCGGAATGCGCGTATACGGCGACGCGAACGCGATCTTCATCTGTTCCTCGCGCGGATCATCCAGATCGATCGCGACAAGATCGACGCGCGGCGTGATGACTTCATACGCCAGCACTTCATCAAAATCAAATGCGGACTGCAGAAGATCCGCGGTATCCTCATCGACCACGCCCTCATCCTCTACGGTGTCGAGGATCGTTTCCATATCGTCCTCGGTAACGGCGTCGTCGCTCTCGTTGTTCTTCCAGATACCGGACAGCAGCTTCAGAAACCGATCGAGCAGCCAGATCAGCGGATAAAGCAAGATCCAGATGACCGTCAGCGGCAGCGCCATAATCTTCGCAACCCCTTCTGCACGCTCAGACGCGATGATCTTGGGCAGAATTTCGCCGAACGTGATGATCAACACGGTCATGATCGCGGTCGCGACCCATGCGCCTTTTTCGCCCATCATCGAGATCGCGAGCGCCGCTGCGATCGACGAGGAACCGATGTTCACCAGATTGTTGCCGATCAGGATCGCGATGAGTCCGGAATCGAAGCGTTCCCGGAAACGCAGAGCGAGTTTTGCGAGCTTGCTGTCCTTTTCCTCGGCTTGGTGTTTGAGTTTGGTCGGATTCAGCTGCATAAACGCGATCTCCGAACCGGAAAACGCAGCCGAAAGAACGATGCAAACGACAATCAGAATATAGCGCAGGGTGTCAGACATCGCTTTCACCTCCCACGTCGTCCTCGTCGTAGATCTCGCCGACCAGTTCTTCAAGGATATCCTCGATCGTCAGAATGCCGAGGCTTTTGCCGTCGTTGTCCCGCACGATCGCAATATGCGTCTTCGCCTTGCTCATACCGGCAAGCTGTTCGTCGATCGGCGTGCCGACCGTTACGTAATACGGCTTATCCATAACGCGCGCAAGTGAAACGTGTCCGCTGCGGCGGAGGTATTCTTTCAGATATTTCCGGATCTGAACCACTCCGGCGATCTCGCCCTCCCGGTTCTTGACCGGAAGCCGGCTGTGCTTGGTATGCTCGATGATCTCAACGATCTCACGCGGCTGCATGCCGAGGGATACGGTTTCCACGTCCTTCATCGGGACAAAAATCTCACCGACCGGCGTTTCGGTAAAATCAAGCGCGGACTGCATGAGGTCTGCGGTGTCCTCGTCGATGTCGTCTTCCTCGTCGAGCGTTTCGATGATATCGTGCAGCTCCTCCTCGGAAACGGTCGGCTCCTCCTCGTCCCTGACGCGGAACAGCTTTTTGATGCCGTTCGTCAGCGAGGTAAAGATGAAATTCAGCGGATACAGCACGCGCATCAACAGTCGCAGAGATGGCGCAACAAACAGCGCAAAACTCTCGTTACACGCCTTTGCGATCGTTTTGGGGATCATTTCCGCCAACAGGAAAACCAGCAGCGTCGTCACGAGCGAAGTCGCCGTCGCGCCCGCGCTGCTCCAATTGAGACGCGCAGCAACAAGCGCCGACAGAGAGGCGCAGCCGATGTGCATAATGTTGTTTCCGATGAGGATGGTTGTCAGAGCCGCATCAAAGTGATCTAAGATATATAGAACGCGCTTTGCCGATCTCGATCCGTTGTCCGCACGGCTCATGATGCGGATGCGGTTTACGGACGCAAGCGAGGTTTCCGCCCCCGCAAAGTATGCGCCGCCGAGCAAAAGCACGAAGAAAAATACGATCAGCCATATGATGCTTCGAAAGTCTCCTGCCGCAATTTCATTTGCCGTTTCTTCCGAAAGCATCCGTATAAGAGGACTTGGACTACTGTCCACTGTCGTACCACCTGCCTTGTATCATAGAGTATTGTTATTATACGCTAAACCTCTGAAAAACGCAAGCGGAATCGGATGGAATATCAAATAAGCGGCATGACCACCGACTTTCATCCTTCATGCCGTCATGCAATTCATAACCTCGCATCGACAAGCGGAGATTCTTCACATGCGCGGTAAGGAGAGATCGGGAAAAGAAAAGAGACACTCATTTGAGTGTCTCTTTGGATTCCGGCAGCTGCCTATCTTCCCGGGCCGTCTCCAGCCAAGTATTGTCGGTGTATGTGCGCTTAACTTCTGTGTTCGGGATGGGAACAGGTGGG
>ONMC01000151.1 GCA_900318745.1 uncultured Eubacteriales bacterium | reverse complement strand
TAGTGCAAGAGATTCTTGCAGACGCCCGCCGGGCAGCGCTTTTCGACAACGTGCGCTTCGTACTCTTTACGGAAATACTTCAGCGTGGACAGGACCGGGTTCGGAGCCGTCTGACCGAGTGCGCACATTGCATTCGCCTTGATGTAGTAGCACAGCTCTTCCATCTTGTCGAGGTCTTCGAGCGTGCCGTTGCCGGACGTGATCTTGTCAAGCATTTCGAGAAGGCGTCTCGTACCGATGCGGCACGGGGTGCACTTGCCGCAGCTCTCGTCAACCGTGAAGTCGAGGAAGAAGCGCGCGACGTCGACCATACAGGTGGTCTCGTCCATGACGATCATACCGCCGGAACCCATCATGGCGCCGATCTTCGTCAGGTTGTCGTAATCGATCGGCAGATCGAGATATTCCGCCGGGATGCAGCCGCCGGAAGGACCGCCGGTCTGAACCGCCTTGAACTTCTTGCCGTTCGGAATGCCGCCGCCGATGTCGTAGATGATCTCGCGGAGCGTCGTGCCCATCGGGATCTCCACAAGACCGGTGTTGACGATCTTGCCGCCGAGTGCGAAGACCTTGGTGCCCTTGGACTTTTCGGTGCCCATAGAAGCGAACCAATCCGCGCCCTTCAGGATGATCTGCGGGATATTCGCGAGCGTTTCAACGTTGTTGATGATCGTCGGCTGACCGAACAAGCCCTTGTTCGCCGGGAACGGAGGCTTGTTTCTCGGCTCGCCGCGGTTGCCCTCGATGGAGGTCAGAAGCGCGGTCTCTTCGCCGCAGACGAACGCGCCTGCGCCGAGACGGACTTCGATGTCGAAATCGAATCCGGTGCCGAAGATGTCCTTGCCGAGAAGGCCGTATTCACGCGCCTGACCGATTGCGATTCTCAAACGCTGAACCGCGATCGGATACTCTGCACGGACGTAGATGAAGCCCTTGTTTGCGCCGATCGCATAGCCCGCGATCTCCATTGCTTCGAGGACCGCGTGCGGGTCGCCTTCCAGAACGGAACGATCCATGAACGCGCCGGGGTCGCCCTCGTCCGCGTTGCACACGACGTACTTCTGCGGGACCTTATTGCGTGCCGCGAAGTCCCACTTCATGCCGGTCGGGAAGCCTGCGCCGCCTCTGCCGCGAAGACCGGAGTCCTTCATGACCTGAATGACTTCTTCCGGCGTCATTTCGGTGAGGACTTTGCCGAGCGCTGCATAACCGTCCATCGCGATGTACTCGTCGATGACTTCCGGGTTGATGACGCCGCAGTTGCGAAGCGCAACACGCATCTGCGTCTTATAGAAGCCGGTCTCCTGCAGGGACGGAACTTCGACCTTTTCGTCGCCTTCGGTCTCACGATAGACAAGACGGTCGACCACACGGCCCTTCAGCAAGTGCTCTTCGACGATCTCCGGAACGTCTTCCAGCTTCACACGGCTGTAGAACGTGCCTTCCGGATACACGATCATGACAGGACCCAGCGCGCACAGACCGAAACAGCCGGTCCGAACGACTTTTACTTCTTCTGCAAGGCCTTTTTTTGCGATTTCTTCTTCCATGGAAGCAGCGATCTTCGCACTGCCGGAAGAGGTACAACCCGTACCGCCGCAAATCAAAACATGCGTACGAATCATTCTTGTTTTCCTCCGTTAACCTTCCACCGCACCGATGGTATATTTTGTGACGGGCTTGCCGCCGATCAGATGCTCTTTGATGATTTCGGGAACCATTTCGGGCTTGACCTTGACGTAGGTCACGCGCTCTTTATCCCCTTCGAAGACCTCAACGATCGGCTCATAGCGGCACATGCCGATGCAGCCGGTCTGCGTAACAGTCACCTTATCGCCGAGGTTCTGGTCTGCAACCTGTTCGACAAACGCATTCAGAACAGGACGCGCGCCCGCCGCGATACCGCACGTTGCCATACCGACGACCACGCGGATCTCGCCGCTGCCTTCCCGGAGCGAAACCTTGTTCTTCATTCTTTCACGAATTTGTGCAAGTTCTTCCAATGTTTTCATGTGTTTGATCCTTTCGTTCTTTATTTTCGAATATTTCAAGCCTCCTGAGCATACTGCTCGTTCAGCATATCCCGGATCCATGCGAGGACCTCATATTCGTCCAAAGGCACCTCTTCCCCCAATACCTGTCTTACCTCACGCGTGTCGAGGGCAACCACGCGATCGGGCATCGTGTGTCGGAACACGAAATCCGTTTTCTCGCTTGCGCGGATCAGCAGCACAATCGTGGAAACCACGTCGCCGAGCGGCGTGAAATCCAGATGGTTTTTGTAGAACAGCGCCGACGTTTCCGTGCCGCAATGTTCCGGATCGACCGATCGTTCGACCGACCGGATCGAAAACGTGCCGCCCGTCTGCTCCGCCGCGAGCTTCAGCAGAGGGATCCCCATGCCGACCTTGCGCGTGGTACGCGTCGTGGAGAACGGATCGGTCACGGTTTTCAGGAAGTCTTCCGACATCCCGTAGCCGTTGTCCCGTATCGTCAGCTTCAGCGTCGTATCCGTTTCGTCGATCAGGATCTCGATGCGCGTCGCTTCGGCGCGGATCGAATTCTGCGCGATGTCCAGAATATTCAGCGACAGTTCCTTCATGATTTCTTCTCCAGCATGGCAAAGAAAGCTTTGCGAACGGCCTCCTCCCCCGCCTTCGGGCTCACGTCCAGATGAACACAGAAGCTGCCGTCGCTGATCTCCCAGAGCCGGTGGGCGTCTGAGGAGACCAGGATCTTCCGTCCTCCCGCCAAATCGCGCTTGTCCTCGTCATGGACTTCGGCCAGGGTGAACACCGGTTCCTCCGGGAAGAAGCCCAGCACCGCCAGAAGTCCGTTGGCCTCCCGGTCGATATGAGCCGGATAACAGACCCCGCCCATGGACCGGACCAGCTTTGCTCCCTCCTCGATGGGGATAGAGGTGGCCGCCGGCAGGAACCAGGGATCGTTGCCGATGGGCACGTCCTGCTCGCCCATAATGATCTGCTCTCCGAAGATCGCGGGCTTGTTCTTCACCTTCATGCGCCGCTCCTCCACCAGCTTATCGAACGCCAGAGCTGTATCGAGCTTGGGGAACAGACAGACCATGTGGACGTCCTCCGCCGTGGTCAGCTCCATGCCCGACACGGGCACGATGCCGTATTCCCGACAGGCGGCGTAAAAGGCCGGACAGTTCTTCGCCGTGTTGTGATCCGTCAGCGCCATGATCCTGAGCCCGTTGAGATATCCCATCCCCGCGATGTTGCAGGGGGTCATATCGTCCTCCGCGCAGGGAGACAGGCAGGAATGGATGTGCAGATCGACAGCGAATGCGTTCATGAGAGCAGGGAAGCCACCTTGGCGCACAGCTCGAACACGGACAGCGGGGAACGATAGAAGTTGAGATCGTTGTCCGCCGCCGCTTCCAAAGCCGCGTCGTCCGGGGTCACATCTTCCG
>ONMC01000048.1 GCA_900318745.1 uncultured Eubacteriales bacterium | reverse complement strand
TCGACAGCGTATACATCACGGTCAATAAGAACACGGTTCCCGGCGAGCCGAGAAGTCCGTTCGTCACCTCCGGCGTCCGCATCGGCACCCCCGCCGTCACGACGCGCGGTCTCGTCGAAGCAGACATGGATAAGATCGCAGAGCTCATCTATCTCGCGATCTACGACTACGAGGACAAGAAGGAGTACATCCGCGGCGAAGTGCTGAAGCTCACCGAGAAGTACCCGATCTACGAATAAGAAATGGCCGAGATCTGGAAAGGAAAACCGGTCGTCGACGCCATGGTCGCCCGCATGCAGGGCGAAACGGCAGCATTAGCGGAGCGTGGGATCATCCCCACGCTCTGTATTGTACGTGTCGGCGAACGTCCGGACGATCTGAGCTATGAACGCGGCGCCGTGAAGCGCTGTGATTCGGTCGGCATCCGCGTAAAGCACCTTGTGCTGCCCGCCGACGTTACGCAGGCGGAGTTTGATAAGGCGTTCACGGCGGTCAATGAAGATCCTGCGATACACGGCATCTTGCTGTTCCGGCCGCTTCCGAAGCAGCTTGACGGCGAACGCGCAAGGCAGATGCTCAACCCCGCAAAGGACGTCGACGGCTGCACGGACGCATCCCTTGCCGGCGTGTTCACAAACACGAAGATCGGCTTCCCGCCCTGCACCGCGCAGGCGGCGATGGAGATCCTGCATCACTACGGCGTCGATCCGAAGGGCAAAAAGGCGGCCGTGATCGGACGGTCTCTGGTGATCGGACGTCCCGTTGCAATGCTTCTGATGCATGAAAACGCAACGGTCGTCAACTGCCATACGCGCACGGTCGATGTGCCGTCGATCACAAAACAGGCGGATATTCTGATTGCCGCGGCCGGCGTTCTGCACAGCGTGACCCCGGAGTATACCAATCCGGATCAGGTCGTCATCGACGTCGGCATCAACTGGGACGAGCAGAAAGGCGGCATTTCGGGTGACGCAGACTTTGCTTCGGTCGAACCTGCGGTCCGTGCGATCACGCCGGTTCCCGGCGGCGTCGGCAGCGTGACCACCTGCGTGCTCGCGGATCACGTCATTACGGCGGCGAAGCGCACACTTTGACAGTTTGATAAGGGGGCGGAACGGATGAAACGGATTTTACTGATCGGAACAGGCGGCACGATCGCCTCGGAAATGACGGAAGACGGGCTTGCCCCGAAACTCGGTTCGAATCAGCTTTTGAACTACATCCCGCGCGTCAGCGAGATCTGCTCCGTGGAGTGCTTCCAGCTGATGAGCGTGGACAGCACGAACATGACGCCCGCCGGATGGCTTGATATCGCACGCTGCATCGAATCGTATTACGACTCCTACGACGGCTTTGTGATCAGTCACGGCACGGACACGATGGCATATACGGCGGCGGCGCTCTCCTATCTGGTACGCCGTTCCCGCAAGCCGATCGTGCTGACCGGTGCACAAAAGCCGATCAGCATGGATGTGACCGATTCGAAACAAAACCTTCTGGACGCGTTCACCTATGCGTGCGACGACCGCGCCTGCGGCGTATCGATCGTGTTCAACGGCAGCGTCATCCTCGGCACGCGCGCCAAAAAGGTGCGGTCCAAGAGCTTTTCCGCATTTGCGAGCATCAATTATCCGGAGCTTGCGGTTCTGCAGGACGGGCGTGTGCTGCACTATATCGACCTCGGCTACCGCGAACGCGCAAAGTTCTCACACGCGCTGAATGACAGCGTCGGGCTGGTCAAGCTGATCCCCGGCAGCGACGCCGGCATGCTCTCCTATGCGTTGGATCGGTTTGACGCGGTCATCATCGAAAGCTTCGGCGTCGGCGGATTGCCGGAGGGAACGGACGGTTGCTTCAAGCATGCGATCGAACGCGGCATAGAACGCGGTAAGCTGATCGTGATGACGACGCAGGTCCAAAACGAGGGATCGAACCTGACCGTTTATCAGGTCGGTCACGCGCTGAAACAGCAGGGCATCGTCGAAGCGTTCGATATGACGACGGAAGCGGCGGTTGCCAAGCTGATGTGGATCATGGGCGAAACGCGCGATCCCGATCGCGTGCGCGAGCGCTTCTACTCCCCCGTCAGCCACGATATTCTTTATACCGAAGCGGAATGATCCGCACAAGAAAAGCGCCTCGTATGAGACGCTTTCTTTCTGTGCTTTTACGGTTCTGCGTCAAATTTCGATTTGAGCTGAACGATCCTTCTCAGGATCTCGGATGCGTCGGATGCGTTGACCGCGCAATCCGTCCTGACGTCCGCGCGCAGCAGCTGCTCGCGCGAAAGCGAATTAAGGTTGACCAGGTAGCGCAGCAGCAGCGAAGCGTCCATCGAGGTGACCGTGCCGTCTCCGTCGACATCGCCGTATACGAACGACGCGGCTTTGAGCTGTCCCTTTCCGACAACGGTCTGCACCGCATCCACCTTTCCCTTTCCCGGGTAGGCGTCCTCGTCGGATACGACGATCGGGAACGCAACGTATTCTTTCAGAACTCTGCTTTCTGTATAGTCTGCATACGCGGGATCCCAGTTGCCGTGTTCACGCTTCATCAGCGAGATCGCGCTCCTCACCGTTGCGCCGAGCTTCATCGCATAGAAAAAGCTCTCCTCATATTTGTAATCGCCGGAGAATGAGACCGACTGCGAATACCCGTACACCGTCTGAACGCCCTTGCCGCGCAACGGCTTATGGAGACCGTCGGTCGCCATGCCGAGACAGATCGCCATCCAGAGCAGGCTGTTCGGTGCGGACTCGGTCATATGATTCGCGATCGCCGTACCGTCGACGCAGTAGTACTTCATAACCCCATTTGAACCGGCATAGTACGCATGCTGATACGTGCCGTACGTTCCGCTCACGGTTTTCATGTCCTCGGACGTGATGCCCACGCCGCTCTGCAGGCACAGATAGGACGTGTTCGCCCTGCTGACGCAGTCGTCGCCGTTCCAATAGTCCGTATCGCCGTGACTGTCGAAGATCACGACCGCGCAGGTCTGCAGCGCTTTTGCAATGTTGTCGATCGTCACGTTCGATATCGTATACACGGAACAGACTCCGCCGAGCGCTTTTGCGATCGATTTGCCTTCGGTCGCGTACTGATCCGTAAAGCTGCTGTCGAGACCGATATACGGCTGGAAAACCGCAACATTTTTGGAGGATGCGACGCCGCCCTGTACGGTTATTTCCGGCGTCGATCCTGCGAGCTCAACGGATGTGCCTGCTTTCGATCTGCGGATCCGCTCGCGAAGTCCGGGGTTATAACCGCAGGCTGCGCCGTCGACCGTACGCCAGAAAAACGCTTCTCCGTGCCGTTCCAGGGAGCCGGGCAGCGTGGTTTCGGATGCCTCGACGATCGCATATGCCGCTTTTGCCGCGTCGGCTATCGTCGCATTCTTCTTTGCGGCGGTCTGATCCTCAATCTGCTCGATCTTCTCCCATACGTCGATCGCCTGCGGATGACGCACTTCAAACGGCGTTTCATCCGTTTGTTTTCCCTCCGCATGCGTAACCGACGGGATCAGACCGACGGACAGCGCAATCACCAGCAGGAAAGTGACGATTCGTTTCATACATGTTCCTCCGTACAACGTAATGCTTTGCATCGCGATCGAAATATTATACCATTTCCGGTCGAACCCTGTCAATCGCATTCGTGCGGCGGCTGCCTTCGCACATTCGAAAAAGTTCGCTTTTTTCGTTGACAAACGTCCCGAACTTTCATACAATAAAGGTTGATCATTTTACGGAAGGAAACGAAACTATGCGTTCATTAACCGGTAAGGAACTGCGCCAGCTCTATCTGGACTTTTTCCGCTCCAAGGGACATGCGGTGATCTCGTCCGCATCCCTGATCCCCGAAAACGACCCGACCGTGCTCTTCACAACGGCGGGCATGCACCCGCTCGTGCCGTATCTGATGGGTGAAAAGCACCCCGAAGGCACGCGGCTGTGCGACGTGCAGAAATGCGTGCGCACCGGCGACATCGATGAGGTCGGCGACGCTTCGCACTGCACATTCTTCGAAATGCTCGGCAACTGGTCGCTCGGCGACTATTTCAAGAAAGAAAGCATCGCGTATTCCTGGGAATTTCTGACCGACGAAAAGTGGCTCGGCATTCCGAAGGACAAGCTGCACTTCACCTGCTTCGAGGGTGACAAGGATGCGCCCCGCGACACCGTTGCACACGACCGTTGGGTCGAAGTCGGTGCGGATCCCTCTCACATCGTCTATCTGCCGAAAAAGAACAATTGGTGGGGTCCTGCGGGACAGACCGGTCCCTGCGGTCCGGACACCGAGATCTTCTACGACACCGGCGCTGCGCCCTGCGGACCCGACTGCAAGGCGGGCTGCGATTGCGGCAAGTATCTGGAAATCTGGAACAACGTCTTTATGGAATACAACAAGATCGCGGACGGCGTCTTCGAGCCGCTTCAGCAGAAGAACGTCGACACCGGCATGGGTCTCGACCGTACGGTCGCGACGCTGCAGGGCGTTGAAAGCGTGTTCGATACCGACGCGTTTTCCGATGTGATCGCACAGATCGCGGAGCTTTCGCACAAGGGATACCGGGACGACGCCGAAACAACCCGCGCGTTCCGCATCATCGCGGACCATACGCGCTGCGCCGTGTTCATTCTCGGCGATCAGCGCGGCGTGACGCCGTCGAACGTCGACCAGGGCTATATCCTCCGCCGTCTGATCCGCCGCAGCATCCGCTTCGCATCGCAGCTCAACATGCCGCGCTATGCGCTTTGCACGCTCGCGGAGACGGTCATTGCGCAGTACGGCGAGTTCTATCCCGAGCTGGTCGAAAACCACGACAAAATCATTTCCGAGCTCCGCAAAGAGGAAAACCGCTTTGCCGATACGCTGAAGAAGGGCATTCGCGAATTCAACAAGCTGATCGCGAACCTCGACGGCAGCACGATCGACGGCGTTTCCGCATTCCATCTTTACGATACTTACGGCTTCCCGATCGAGCTCACGGTCGAGCTTGCAAAGGAAAAGGGCGTCTCCGTCGACGAAGCGGGCTTTGCCGCAGCGTTCGAGGAGCATCAGAAGAAGTCGCAGGCGGGCGCAGAACAGCGTTTCAAGGGCGGTCTCGCCGACAACAGCGAGGCAACCGCAGCGCTGCATTCCGCCACGCATCTGCTGCAGGCGGCGCTTCGTAAGGTGCTGAACGACGATACCGTCTCCCAGAAGGGCAGCAACATCACCGCCGAGCGCCTGCGCTTTGACTTCAGCTTCGGTCGCAAGGTCACGCCGGAAGAGCTCAAAGAGGTCGAACGGCTCGTCAACGAAGCGATCGCCGCGAAGGTCCCGATCACCTGCGAAGAAATGACTGTCGAAGAAGCGAAGGCGCAGGGCGCGATCGGTCTCTTCGAAAGCAAGTACGGCGAAAAGGTCAAGGTCTATACGATGGGCAAGTTCTCCAAGGAGATCTGCGGCGGACCGCACGCAAAGAACACCGGCGATCTCGGACGGTTCGAAATCAAAAAAGAAGAAGCCTCGTCGAGCGGTGTTCGCCGCATCAAGGCCGTTCTGATTCATGACTGATTGGCTGAAATACGAATGGGAATGGAATGAGCAGGAAGCGGTCTTTCAGGTGGACCTCCAGTACTGGGAACTGCTTCCTTCCTTGGCATATTCGCATCTCGTATTTGTCAGCGTCGCACCGCGCAACCCGAAGGCGGAAGCGTTCTCTCGCGCAGAGGATCGCCGCGTCACGGCTCTGCAGCATACGCTCGCGGAACAGCTCGAGGACGTTGCGATCTTCATCGGCGGAATCGGTCTTAAGAACATGGTGCAGTTCTATTTCTACACCGCGGACGAAACGCTGATCCAGCGCACCGCCGCGATCTGCCGCGGCGAGCCGCATCTGCAGATCACCTGCGGGCAAGTCACCGAACCGCATTATGCCACCTATTACTGTCTGCTGTTCCCCGACGATGCAAAGCTCCAATCCGTCGAGAACGCAGCGTATATCAAGTCCGTACAGCACCGGGACGGCGACCTGTCGCTTGTGCGGCGTGTGCGTCTGACGATGGCGTTTCCCTCCGAAGAAGCGTGCGATGCGTTTCTGCCGGAGATCCCGCGGCTCGGATTCACCATGGGTCTGCGCGAAAGCGTCGGCAATTCCACGCATCCGTATCGCGTGGTGCTGAACGGGTTTTCGTCCCTGAAGCTTGCCGATCTCAATCGCTGCACCGCCCGCGCGATCCGCGGAGCGCTCCCCTACGGCGGCGTGCTCGATCTCGTTCAGGCGGATGTCGTCGAGCGAAAATGAAACCCGAAACCGAAAGCAGCAGGCGTTTTGCCTGCTGCTTTTTCGTTCTCATTCCAATGGAGTCATGTAATACGTCAGTTTGTATATGCCGGTGTCCGTCGTGGACCACCACAGTTTGCGGATGTACGCACCGCCCGCGTTGTACGCCGCTTCCATGACAAAGTCCTTGCCGTTGATGTTTCCGATATAGATCGAAACGTGGCTTCCTTTGCCCGTTGACGGATTGATATAGGCGAGCACATAACCGGGTTTCCACTGCGTGGTATCGGGTTCCCACGCCGACGTGCCGCTCTGCGCGGTAACGGAATGGATCCGCTGCGGGTATTTGCTCAAAAACGTTTTGATCACGCTGTCGGTGCTTCCGCCCGGGTACTTTGCGCTGTTTCCGCTTTCATGGAACGCCTTTCGCACGAAGATGCTGCAATCGAATGTGCCGCTTGCATACTCGGTTCCCATATATTCCGCTGCCTTATAAAGGACCGCGCGATACGGATCGGTGGTCGGGAGCGCCTGGATCGCCTGCGTGATCGCCTTGGCATATGACGTCCAGTCGCTGGTATTGCTCTCGGTGCCTCTCTGAACATAACCGAGAAGCGTCGAATCGATCGACTTCGGCAGGTTTGCAAGCTTGACCGCATACCGCAGGATGGCGGATGCGTCTGCCGCGTTGACCGAACCGTCCCAGTTTACGTCCGCGTTCTCAAGTCCTTGGCTGCTGATCTTCGCAAGCTTCACGGTATAGCGAAGGATCAGCGAAGCGTCGGTTACCGTCACGCTGCCGTCGCAGTTTGCATCGCCCAGCGTCTTCACCGCCGCTTCCGCGCGCGGAATGCCGATCAACAGCAGACATGCACAGAGCAGGACCGTAAGGATTCGTTTTTTCATGGTTCCTCCGCATCAAAGACCCGCTGCGATCCGCGCCGCGAGCTTTACGTTGTTGTACACCAGCTGGATGTTTGCGGCAAGGCTGGAACCGCCGGTGATGTCCTTGATCTTCGCAAGCAGGAACGGTGTCGTTTCCTTGCCCTTGATCCCCTTTCGGTTCGCTTCCTCGATCGCTTCGTCGATCGCCTTGTTGATCACGTCCGCATCCATCGAGTACTCCTCCGGGATCGGATTCACCACCAGCATGCCGCCCGGATAACCGAGCGCTTTGGACGCATTGATCGCGTCTGCGATCTCTTTCGGCGCATCGACGCGCCACGGCACGCGAATGCCGCTTTTGCGCGTATAGAACGCCGGCAGTTCATCTGTGCCGAATCCGATCACGGGCACGCCCTTCGTCTCCAGATATTCCATCGTCAGATTCAGATCGAGGATGCTCTTTGCGCCTGCGCAGACCACGCACACGGGCGTTTCCGCGAGCTCTTCGAGGTCCGCCGAGATGTCCATCGTCGTCTCCGCACCGCGGTGTACGCCGCCGATGCCGCCGGTTGCAAACACGCGGATGCCCGCGAGTGCCGCAACGATCATCGTTGCCGCCACGGTGGTCGCGCCGTCCATTCCTTTTGCAGCGAGCATCGGAAGATCCCTCCGGCTCGCCTTCGTCACGCGGTGCCCTTCCCTGCCGAGATAATCGATCTGTTCGTCGGTCAGACCTGCGCAAAGCTTGCCGCCGATCACCGCGCACGTAGCGGGGACCGCGCCGTTCTCGCGGCAGATGCGCTGACAGTTCAGCGCTGTTTCGACATTTTGCGGATACGGCATGCCGTGCGAGATGATGGTGCTTTCCAACGCCACGATCGGCTTGCCGCTTTTGATTGCTTCCTCCACCTCGGGAGAAAGACATACGAGAGATGCTGTATTCATAAAACTCCTTTTCGGAAAAACCGGAAAATGCGGATTCCCTGTAATTATTTTCTTGTATTATAACACAGTTGTGATAAAATAGAAACAGAAATTTCCATGGATAAAGGGGAAAATCATATGAAACGAGCATGCGGCATTCTCATGCACATCACATCGCTTCCCGGTCGGTTCGGCGTCGGCACACTCGGCAGGGAAGCGTTCGCATTCGTCGATTTTCTTTCGGCGGCGGGTCAGACATACTGGCAGATGCTTCCCGTGAATCCGACCGGCTTTGCCGATTCACCGTATCAGAGCAGTTCCACCTATGCGGGCAATCCGTATCTCATCGATCTTGACTTGCTGATCGAGCAGGGACTTCTGACCGAAGAGGAATGCGGCGACGATTGGGGCGACGATCCGACGAAGGTCGATTACGGCAAGCTGTGGGAACATCGCTATGAGGTTTTGCGCAAGGCGTTTGCGCGGTTCGATCGTTCAAACATGCAGGCGTTTGCACAGGAGAACGCATGGTGGCTCGACACCTATGCGCTGTTCTGCGCCGTCAAGACGCACTTTCACGGCGCGCCGTGGTACGAATGGCCGGATGAAGGGATCGTCTGTCGCACGCCGGAAGCGATCGCGTCCTATTCCGAACTGCTGAAGGACGAGATCGATTTCCAGAAGTTTATGCAGTATACGTTCGATACGCAATGGAACGCGCTGCGCAGCTACGCAAACAAAAAGAACATTCTCCTGATCGGCGACCTGCCGATCTATGTCCCGCACGACAGCGCGGACGTCTGGGCGGAGCCGGAGCTCTTCCTTTTGGACAAGCGCCATATGCCGACGCTGGTTGCGGGCGTACCGCCGGATTATTTCTCCGAGCTCGGTCAGCTTTGGGGCAACCCGATCTATCGCTGGGATCTGCACGAGGCGGACGGATTCGCCTGGTGGCGCCGTCGCGTAAAGGCAGCCGAAAAGCGCTATGACGTGCTGCGCATCGACCATTTCCGTGGTCTCGAAAGCTACTGGGGCGTTCCGTTCGGAGCGACCGATGCGCGTCCCGGCGCGTGGTACAAGGGACCTGATATGAAGCTGATCCGCGCGATCAAGGATGCGTGTCCGAATCTGCACATCATTGCAGAGGATCTCGGCTATCTCACGCCGGAGGTCAAGCGAATGCTTTCGGAATCCGGTTTCCCGGGCATGCGCGTCATGCAGTTCGGGTTCGATCCCTTCGGCAATTCGCGCGAGCTGCCGCACAACTATCCGGTGCACAGCATCGCGTATACGGGTACGCATGACAACACGCCGATCATGGGCTGGGTGGAAACCGCTCCCGCCGAATGCGTTGCGTTTGCGGTGGATTACCTCGGGCTCAACGAGCGGGAAGGCATGCCGTTCGGCTTCGCCCGCGGCGTTCTGAACTCGGTTGCAGAGCTTGCGATTCTGCAGATGCAGGACTATCTGGGCTTGGGCGACGACTGCCGCATGAACAACCCGAGCACCACCGGCTGGTGGCGCTGGCGTGCGGAAAAGAAGGACTTCACGTCGGAACTTGCCGCACGCATCCTCTATTACGCGCGCATGTCGGCAAGAATCTGACGATCGCACTCCGAAGGATCGCTCCGTTATGAGCGATCCTTTTTTTGTGAAAACAAAACCGCATCAGGGGCGTGGTACGCTTTACCCGTAAGCAAAAACAAGGGGGAAACAAAACATGAAACGCACACTTCGCAGAATTCTCACCATGGTCCTTTGCATGATGACGCTGTGCTTCGTCTTTATCGCTCCTGCTTCCGCGGACAATGTCTGCAAGCAGATCAAGGGATCATCCAAAGCCGAGACGGTCTTTACCGTCGATACCGGGTCGCGCTGGCTGTTCGCGAAAGATTATCTGAAACTGACGCAGACCAAGGGCATTATGAACATCGAGCGCATCAAGCTGACGCACAACGAAAAGGGTACACGCGAAATGTACGAGCTGTACAGCGTAAAGGTGGAGAAACTCGTCAAGGGCAAGGTCAAGAGCACCAAAGTCTATGAATGGGAAAGCAAGACGCTGAAGATCAAGCTGGACAAGAACGCCTTCTATCGCATCACCGTCACTTCGACCTATGTCAAGTACCACGGCAAATATCCCGGCGGCGGGCTCTTCAATCCGTACGAAGCGAAAGGGCTCAAAGGGCTTGTCAGCATGTGGTGGATCCCGCTCGGCTGGAAAAAGCACTCCACCTGGAGCGTCAGCGCAACAAAGGGTATCCTTGCCTGCAAATAACGATCCGAACAGAAAAGCGGACGCCGATGCGTCCGCTTTGTTATGTCCGTTTTCGAAGGATCAGTGCCGAAACGGCGCCGCCGATCGCAATGCTCAACAGGATATCGGCCGCGAGTCCCCATGAAGTATTCCATTCGCCGAGGTACACGCTCATCAGCGCCCACAGCACAATCTGCGCGCCGGCGGCGGCAATCGCGCCGTACCACCACGCGGTCTTTGTGCGGTGCCGTCCGACTGCAGCGCCGGCAGCGACTGCAGCTTCGCACTTTGCCATATTG
>ONMC01000093.1 GCA_900318745.1 uncultured Eubacteriales bacterium | reverse complement strand
GCGAAAACACGATAAAGCAGGTCGGCGCGCAGCTTTACCGCTTTGACTATGACGCCGGCGCAAAAACACAAAGCAGCAGCAGGCTCGTTATGAACCTCTCCCTCGGCGTTCTCAGCGCCGTCATTCCGAAAAAAACGACGACTTCAACGTTTGAGACGCAAGCCGTGTTTGCAAAGACGGATATCTCCGATACGCAGTACACGGTTCCGTTCGCGGTACCGGATCAGGCGGAGAGTGCAGCGGAAGCGTTTGATCATTCGATCCGCGAAGCAGGCGGGCTCGATGCAGCGCTGATCGCGGTCAGACAGGACGGATCGCTTTTGATGAATCGCTCGGCGACGGCAAATCCGTTTACGCATGCGGAAACGGAGGACGGAAACGGGTTTTTGACGGTCGGTCTTTCGACGATCATGCAGACGAGACATCCGATCATCGTTGCGACCGGAGCAGGCTGCGCGGAAGCAGTTAGAATCATGCTGAAGGGCAATATCACGGAATCCCCGCTTTCGGCACTGAAACTGCATGCAGGCGCAACATTCATACTGGACGAAGAAGCTGGCGTAATGCTTTGAATAGAGACAATTGAGGAGGAACGAATATGTCCGGACATTCCAAATGGGCAAACATTAAGAACAAGAAAGAAAAAACCGACGCACAAAAGGGTAAGATATTTACAAAGATCGGTCGTGAGATCGCGATTGCCGTCAAAGAAGGCGGCGGTCCGGATCCGGTGAATAACTCAAAACTTCGCGACGTCATTGCAAAAGCAAAGGCGGCAAACATGCCGAATGATAACATCAACCGCTCGATCAAGAAAGCCAGCGGCGACGGAAACAGTGTCGATTACGAAGAAGTTGTATACGAGGGATACGGTCCCGGCAACATCGCGGTCATCGTGAACGTTCTGACGGACAACCGCAACCGCATTGCGGCGGAAATGCGTCACATCTTCTCCAAGAGCGGCGGCAACATGGGCGCTTCCGGTTCTGTCGCATGGATGTTTGATAAGAAGGGCCAGATCGTCATCGAACGTACTGCTCTGATGGATGAGGATGAGGTCATGATGCAGGCGCTTGACGCAGGTGCGGAAGACTTTGTTGCGCAGGACGACGTATTCGAGATTTACACGGCACCGGCTGATTTCTCAATGGTTCGCGAAGGACTTGAGAATCTCGGTTACCAGTTTATTTCCGCTGAGATCGGACAGATCCCGAAGAACACGACGAACATCGAAGACGCAGAGACGATCGAAAAGATCGAGCGATTCCTGGAACGGATGGATGATAACGACGACGTTCAGGAAGTGTTCCATAACGGCGTCTGGGAAGAGAAAGAATAACATCTGCTTCCGCTCAGTATAAAGGAGGTTCCATTATGGCCATTGCTGTCAAAAACGATATGGGTACCATAACGATTTCGGAAGACCTGGTTGCGACGGTTGCAGGATATGCAGCAGTTGAAAACTACGGAATCGTCGGCATGTGCGCTCGCACGGCGGGCGACGCAATCGTCGAGCTGTTCGTCGGTGAAAACATGCAAAAGGGCGTCCTGGTCGAAAAAGTCGATGAGAATCTGGTCGATGTATCACTGCATGTAGCTCTGCAATACGGCGTATCGCTGCCTGCCGTCTCTCAGAATACGAAACAAAATGTACGCTATCGGATCGAGGAGATCACCGGAGTTTCGGTTCGCAACGTGAATATTTTTGTCGAAAGCATTCGCGTTCAGTAAGCAGAATTTCGGAGGTTTGAGCATTGAACAGTCAAAGTATCAGCGGAGCTCTGCTGAGGGATCTCTTCCTGGGCGGCGCCGCAAATTTAGAAAAACATAAAGCATATATCGACTCGCTGAATGTATTCCCCGTACCGGACGGAGATACGGGAACCAACATGTCCATGACGATGCAGGGCGCAATCAAGGATCTGCGCGCCATGCCGGATACCGTCACGGTCGGTGAAGTCATGGATGCAGTATCCAAAGGGGCGCTCCGCAATGCACGCGGCAATTCCGGAGTCATTCTTTCCCAACTGTTCCGCGGTTATCAGCAGGTATGCAAAGGGAAAGAAGAACTGAGTGTATCCTTGTTTGCGGACGCACTTGAATCCGGTACAAACAAAGCATACAACGCGGTCCTTCGTCCGAAAGAGGGAACGATTCTTACGGTTTCCCGCGTGATCTCGCAGACCATGCTGCAGCATATTCAGAAGAACGCCGATCTGTCGATCGACGATTTCATGGATGAGATGCTGAGAATCGGACAGCAGGCGCTGGATGACACGCCGAACCTGCTTCCTGTATTGAAAGAAGCCGGCGTCGTAGACAGCGGCGGATACGGTCTTCTTACGGTTTACCGCGGCTTTAAAGCGGTACTCGACGGCGAGGACATTCCCGAGATGGAGGAAGAAGAGCCCGTCAAAGAAGAATCGAAAGAGGACGAAGGCGCAAATCTCGATCATTTCTCCACGGAAGATATCAAGTTCGGCTATTGCACCGAGTTCTTTATCGTTCGTCTCGTTGAAGGTTTTTCCGAAGCGGATCTCGACCGTCTGCGCGATCATCTGACGCGCGTGGGCGATTCGGTTGTCGTTGCTGCAGGCGATGATTTTGTAAAGGTGCATGTGCACTCCAATTGTCCCGGCAAGATCTTGCAGTTTGCGATGCGATTCGGTGAGCTTGACAAGCTGAAGATCGAGAACATGCGCGAACAGAACCGTCAGCTTCTGGAAACGAAAAAACGGAACGAAAAGGAATACGGCATCATCGCGGTGAGCGCCGGTGAAGGAATTGACGAAATCTTCCGGAACTTCTCGGTCAATCAGATTATTTCCGGCGGACAAACAATGAATCCGAGCATCGACACGATCGTCAATGCGGTCGGACATTGCAATGCCCGCAACGTGTTCGTGCTTCCGAACAATTCCAACATCATCCTCGCTGCGCAGCAGGCAAAGAATCTTTGCAGCTGCAATGTGATCGTGCTTCCGACGAAGACGATCCCGCAGGGTATTGCTGCGGCGATGGCGTTTAATCCGGATCTTCCGGTCGAGGAAAACGATGCGAATATGAACGATGCGGTTCGGGAAATTGTTTCTGGCGCAGTTACATATGCGATCCGTGAAACGCATTTCAACGGGATCGATATCAAAGAGGGCGACATCATCGGCATGATGGATAACGATATCGCATCGGTTACGGAATCTGTTGATGAAACAGTCAAGGATCTGGTATCAAAGATGATCGAAAAGCGCGACATCGAAGATCCGATTGTGAATCTGTATTTCGGCGATATGGTCGAAGAGGATGAAGCAAACGCGCTTGCCGAACAGATGCAGGATCAGTTTGAAGATGCTGAGTTTATTGTGGCAAAAGGCGGTCAACCTCTCTATTACTACTATCTGTCGGTTGAATAAACCGCGAGCCGCTGAAAGGCGGCTCTTTTCCTATGCAGTTATCCGATATCAAGGGCGTCGGTCCGAAACGGATCGAGCTCTTTCGTCAATTGCATATTGAAACGCCGGAAGATCTTCTTCGATTCTACCCGAAGGAGTATCTTGACGACACGCATTGCAGCTCGATCGCGAAGCTGCATAACGGCGAAAAGGCAACCGTATACGTCCGCGTACTGAACGATCCGACGATTTTCTATCACAACAGAAAATACATCGTTTCCGCCAGCGTTTCGGACGGCTCAAAAAAGGCGACGCTTCGCTGGATGAATCAGCCGTATCGTATGCAGCAGATTCATGCAGGCGAAATGCTGTATGCCACCGGGATCGTCAATCAAAAGCGCGGAACGGTGTTTTACAATCCGCAGATCAGCAAAGAAAAACGCGGGATCGTACCGGTTTATCCTTCTGTGAAAGGTCTGCCGCAGGCCGTGATCCGGGAAGCGGTCGAGGCCGTGCTGAACACGGTACGGATCCCGGAACTGCTGCCGCAGGAGTGGCTGGATCGATATGATCTGATCAGCTCGAACGAAGCGGTACGATATGCGCATTTTCCGAAAACAAGCGAAGAAATCCGTTCGGCAAAGCGCAGACTGTCATTTGAAGATGCGTTTCTGTATTTTACGGTGATGATGGCGCAAAAAGACGATCATTACAGAAGAAACGGGAATGCGCTTTCCGTGAACGGATCAAGCGAAGCGTTTCTGAAACCAGGGTGACGTAGGTTCCGGAAAAACACTCGTTGCGCTGTATGCGCTTTGGATCGCGGCGCAGAATCACAAGCAATGCGTCATGCTTGCGCCGACCGAGATCCTTGCACAGCAGCATTTCCGAAAACTGCGTTCCTTTTTTGCAAACGCATGTTTATATACGGGAAGTCTTCGAAAAAACGAACGAACGGCAGCCGTTCAGACGATCGAGAGCGGAGAAGCAGACCTGATCGTCGGTACGCATGCGCTATTGTCCGACAATGTCAGATTCCGGGATTTGGGACTGGTTGTCACGGACGAGCAGCACCGGTTCGGCGTCATGCAGCGCGCAAAAATCGAAGCAAAGGGTATTCGCCCCGACGTATTGGTCATGTCCGCGACGCCGATTCCGAGAACGCTTGCGCTTTTGATATACGCGGATCTGGATCTATCGATCATTGACGAGATGCCGCAAGGGAGAAAACCGGTGAAGACCCATTTTGTTCCGCAGGAAAAGCGGGATGCCCTGTATCATCATCTCGAGCAGAATGCACGATCCGGCGAGCGGTCTTATGTGATTTGTCCGCTGATCGAGCCGTCGGAAGGTTATGAAGGATTGTCGCTGACAGAGCTTGAAACAGAACTCCGGACCGAACTTCCGGATACATCGATCGGTATTCTGTACGGACAGATGAAGGATGCGCAGAAGCAGCAGACGATGGACGCGTTTCGCAGAGGGGATATTTCGATCCTTCTGTCAACGACTGTCGTAGAGGTCGGTGTAGACGTGCCGGAAGCGACGTCGATCGTAATCGAGGGAGCGGACCATTTCGGACTTGCCACGCTGCATCAGCTGCGCGGAAGAGTCGGCAGAGGAGAAATGCAATCTCATTGCTACCTGTTGAGTCGCAGGATGACGGATGCCTCCAAGTCGCGGATTCAGGCAATGCTTGACAGCAATGATGGGTTTGAAATTGCCCAAAGAGATCTTGAAATGCGAGGGATGGGGGACCTGTTCGGCGTTCGGCAAAGCGGTAACGGTGAGATCGGCGACATGCTGTCGAACTGTACGGTCGAAATTCTTGAGCTTGCTTCGGAGGCGGCAAGAGAAGTCGGGGAATTGCCGGACGTCATGCACAATGCGCTGTTTTCGGAAGCGATGAAACGGTATTGCATGCTGACACAGATCGCGCATAATTAAAATCGCCGCAGCTGCGGCGATTTTTGTACGTGTCTTATTTCATCATGGACGAGGATCCGTTCATGTTATTTTGCGCGTATGCAATCATACGCTTGACCATTTCACCGCCGACCGAGCCCGCTTCGCGCGAGGACAGGTCGCCGTTATAGCCCTGTTTCAGATCCACATTCAGAGAATTTGCAACTTCATACTTGAAATTCTGAAGCGCCTGCTTGCTTTCGGGAATCAAAGATCCGTTACGACTCATGATAGTTTACTCCTTTCCGGTCAATGAAGATTCTTTTCGGCATAAGCGATCATACGCTTAACCATTTCGCCGCCGATGCTGCCTGCTTCACGGGAAGACAGATCGCCGTTATAACCCTGCTTCAGATCGACATTCAGAGAGGAAGCAACTTCGCTCTTGAACGACTGAAGCTTATTCTTGGATTCCGGGACCAATGCACCGTTTCTTGCCATGTGTTTCACCTCCTTGCCGTTTTTCTGTTCTTACTGTTTGCATTTTTGATCAAATTATCAAAGCCAATGATTTCCATGTGAAATCTGTTCTTGTTTCCTGTCTGTTTTTGTTGTATAATAAAATGATTTATTTTGAGGTTAAACGGATGGAACGAAATCACTACATTACAGAAGCCGAACTGGAACGCCAGAAGAAGATTGCAGAAGCGGTTTATCTCGAAACAAGAGACCGTGATCTGAAGTATTTTGTCGAAACATTCGGCTGTCAAATGAACGTACGCGACAGCGAAACAATCAAGGGCGAGCTCGTAGAAATGGGCTATTCGGAAGCGCCGGGAAAGGAAGAGGCGGATCTGATCCTGTATAATACCTGCTGTGTACGCGATCACGCAGAAAAGCGGCTGATGGGAAATATCGGCGCGCTGAAGGAATTGAAAGATCGGAAACCGGGGCTGATCATCGGCGTATGCGGATGCATGATGCAGCAGGAAGCCGTCGCAAAAAAACTTTTGAAACGATTCCCGCATGTCAGCCTGGTGTTCGGCACCAATGTTCTTTACCGCTTTCCTGAGATGCTGGAAAAGGTTATGAACGGCGAGAGAATCGCCGTTACGGACCGTGCGGACGATGCGATCGCGGAAGGACTTCCGCAGATGCGTGACAATGCAAGAAGCGCATTTGTCAACATTATGTTCGGCTGCAACAACTTCTGCTCTTACTGCATCGTACCTTACGTGCGCGGCCGTGAACGCTCCAGAATGCCGGAAGACATCCGAAGGGAAATCGAATCGCTTGTCAGATCCGGGATCAGCGAGATCACATTGCTCGGTCAAAACGTCAATTCTTACGGAAACGACGGGTCGACAGGCATGACGTTTGCACAGCTTTTGCGTTATGTTTCGGATGTACCGGGACTGAAGCGGCTTCGTTTCATGTCCTCACATCCGAAAGACCTGAATGAGGATGTCATACAGGCGATCGCAGCGATTCCGAATGTTTGTCATCATGTGCATCTGCCGGTACAGTCCGGAAACGACGAGATTCTTCGCCGCATGAACCGCAGATATACGCGGGAACGCTATCTGTCTATCATCAACAGATTGCGTGAACTCGTTCCGGATATTGAGTTTACGACTGATATCATCGTCGGGTTTCCGGGTGAAACCGAAGAAGCGTTCTCGGATACGCTCTCTCTTGTGAAAGAAGTCGGATTTGCAGCGGCATTTACATTCGCATATTCGCCGCGGCAGGGCACGGTCGCCGCAAAAATGGAGGATCAGATACCGGAACCGGTCAAGAAGAGACGGCTTAAGCAGCTGAATGAGCTGCAGGCAGAAAAGACCGTTGAGAACAACGAGAAATACATCGGATATGTCGGAGAAGTGCTCGTCGAAGGCTGTGACATGCGCAATGACACGACAATGCTGTACGGCAAGTATCAAAACTTCAAGATGGTGTATTTCCCCGGAGACATCTCACTTTTGAATCAATATGTCACGGTACGCGTTTTACAAACAAATAAGAATTCTTTATTGGGAGAAATGATCGATGAATGAACTGAAAACATACCTTGAAATCAGCGAAAAGCTGAAAGCAGACGAAGCGCTGATGAAACTGATCGAAACGTACGAGGCGGAAACCAAACAATTGATGGATCTCGTGCAGAATCCAGACTACGACGCGCAGGAAGCGATCCGTCTGACGAACGACGTCGAGTATATGTCCGATACGATCTCGCGCAACGAACTGTATTGCGCGTTTGTCGATGCGAAAGAAAAGCTTGAGAACGCATTGCGTGAAAAAGCGATCATGTCGATGCCGTGCAGCTGCAATTGCAGCACGTGCAGCAGCGACTGCAGTTCAAGGGAGCATGTTCATGAATGAACTCACGCCGATGATGCGTCAGTATATGGAAGTGAAGCAGCAGTATCCTGACTGCTTTCTCTTCTATCGTCTCGGAGATTTCTACGAGATGTTCTTTGACGATGCGATTGAAGGTGCAAAGATCCTTGATCTGACGTTGACCGGAAGGGACTGCGGACTTGAGGAACGTGCTCCGATGTGCGGCGTCCCGTATCATGCCGTCGATACCTACGTCAACAAGATGATCTCGCTGGGACATAAGGTCGCGATCTGCGAGCAAATGGAGGATCCCGCGCTTGCGAAGGGGCTTGTGCAGCGATCCGTTACGCGCGTGATCACACCCGGTACCGTCATTGAAGAAAAGATGCTTGACGGGACCAAAAACAATTATATCTTTGCGCTGAATTATGACGAGAACGGCATCGGATATGCATATGCCGATGTTTCAACGGGCGTATTCGTCGCATGCGAAACGTACGGAAGCGATTCACAGACCGTGCTGTTTGACGAACTGACCCGGCTTGCTCCTTCGGAGATCGTGGCAAACGAAAAGCTGTTCGAGCAGGATTATTTCACGAAACGGATCCGTTCGGGTTATTATCTCGAAAAACTCGCCGACGTCAGATTTCATCCGGATCAGGCTGAAAAACGCCTGCTGGAACACTTCGGAGTCGCGACGCTCAAGGGATTCGGTCTCGAACGAAAAACGTATGCGATCGGAGCGGCAGGCGCATTGCTTTCCTACCTTGAGGAAACGCAAAAGAATGCATTGAGTCACATCCATACGATCCGATATCTGAACCGTTCGTCTTTCATGCAGCTGGATGCTTCCACGCGCCGGAATCTGGAATTGACGCAGCCGCTTCAGTTCAACGGCAGCAAAAAAAGTACGCTTCTGTATTTGCTGGACGCGACAAAAACGAGCATGGGCGCGCGCCTTTTGCGCAATTGGATCGACTGTCCGCTGCAGACAAAGAATGATATCGTGTATCGCCTGCAGGCGGTCGATACGTTCTATCGCGATCTGCGCACGCGCAAAACACTGCGGGAATATCTGGATTCCGTATACGATATCGAGCGGCTGACAAGCAAGATCGCGTACGGCACGATCAACGGACGCGACTGCATCGCGTTGTTGAATTCGCTTCGCCAGATTACACCGATCTCAATGCTGTTATGCGGCATTCCTGCGGAGGCGATCGACACGATCGTTCGCGAATTGGATCCGATGGACGATGTGATCGGGCTGATCGACGCTGCGATCGATCCGAATCCGCCGATCAACATCAAAGACGGAGGATTGATTCGGAAAGGATACAATCAGGAAGTCGACGAACTGCGTGCAGTGTCCGGCGACAGCCAATCGATGCTGGATCGGATCGTTGCGCGAGAACGTGAAGCGACCGGGATCAAAACGCTTCGGATCGGCTATAATCGCGTATTCGGCTATTATATCGAAGTTACAAAGTCCTTCACGCAAAACGTACCGTATTATTACGAACGCAAGCAGACGCTTGCGAACGCAGAACGGTATATCACGCCCGAATTGAAAGAACTGGAACAAAAGATTCTCGGCGCGGCGGATCGGCTTCTGGAACTGGAAACGGAACTGTTTCGCGGTGTTCGGGAAGCGCTTCTCGCTTGCACGGAGCGTCTGCAGCAGAACGCAAAGCTTCTTTCACAGCTTGATGTGTTTCAATCGCTTGCGGAAGTTGCCGTATCGAACAAGTATGTCATGCCGACGATCTGTGATGATTCGATCATTCGCATCATAAACGGCAGGCATCCGATTGTGGAACGCAGTCTCAGGAACGGGTTTATTCCGAACGACGTAACGATGGATACATCGGAAAACCGCCTGCTGATCATAACCGGTCCCAACATGGCGGGAAAATCGACCTATATGCGGCAGGTCGCACTAATCACTCTGATGGCACATATCGGGTCGTTTGTGCCGGCAGACGAAGCAGAAATCGGCATCGTCGATCGGATTTTTACCAGAATCGGTGCAAGCGACGATCTTGCTTCGGGGCAGAGCACATTTATGGTCGAGATGAGCGAGATGGCAAACATCATCAACAATGCGACGAAAGACAGCTTGCTGATTCTCGACGAAATCGGAAGAGGGACGAGCACGTTCGACGGACTTTCGATCGCATGGTCGGTCCTTGAGCATATCGCAAACCCGATCCTGTGCGGTGCGAAAACACTGTTTGCAACGCATTACCACGAACTCTCGGAACTGGAAGGAAAACTGGAAGGCGTTGTCAATTATCGCATCACGGTTAAAGAGGTGGGGGACGATGTGCTGTTCCTTCGAAAGATCGTTCGGGGCAGCGCAGACAAGAGCTTCGGCATTCAGGTTGCGAAGCTTGCCGGACTTCCGGACTCGATCCTGTCGCGCGCCAAAGAGATCTTAAGGGATCTGGAACAATCCGATCTTCTGGTGCGTGAATCGAATCCGCCGGAAGAACAGACGAAAACGGTTGAAAACCGTGTTCAGACTTCGATCCTGAACGACCTCGGCAAAATCGATCTTGAACGAATGACGCCGATCGATGCGTTTATGAAACTGCATGCCTATATCGATGCATTGAAGGGAGTTTGATCCATGGCTGTCATCCATGTATTAAAACCGCAGGTCGCAAATCAGATCGCCGCAGGCGAAGTTGTCGAGCGTCCTGCCTCCGTTGTCAAGGAATTGGTCGAAAACGCGTTGGATGCAGGCGCGAATGCCGTAACGGTTCGTATCGAAAACGGCGGCATGCGAAGCATTACGGTCACTGACAACGGA
>ONMC01000024.1 GCA_900318745.1 uncultured Eubacteriales bacterium | reverse complement strand
CAAAAAGGGCAGAGACTTATGGAACGATAAAAACTGGGATAAGCCATAACTTATTAACGTCGGGGCATCAAGTAATGCTCAAGCCGGTCAAACATTTGATCGGCTTTTTCTTTTACCCAAATTTAACACGAAGGAGGTGATGCTTACGAGAGTGTCAAAGGAAGAACGGGAAACGATCATCGTGTTCAACGAGGCAAACGATGAAACAGATTATAGGAGATCATAACCCAGATTGCCTTGACCGTGTCGGATGCGTTCGGCACGGTGAACAGCAGGATCGCCGTTACGGTAATCAGCGGCGCGGACAGCAGCAGCCACGGACGCGCCTTGCCTTCCTTCGTCCTGGTGCGGTCGATGATCTGCCCCATGACGATATTCGTGATCGCGTCGATGACCTTGCTGATGATCGGGAAAATCGTTAAGAACAGCCCGCCCCACAGTGGCGTGAGGTTCAATACGTCGGTGTAATACACGTTGAGGTACGTTGCCAGCACAGCGTTCAGCAGCAATGCTCCGGCAGGGCCGATCAGATAGCCGAGCCATTTTTCCTTTGCCGTCACATGATCGGTGCGGATCCTGCTTGCAGGCAGTCTCTTGAACAGTCTTTCCATCGTTTTTCTCCCTCCTTATGATTTCCCCAGACGCAGCGCAAGCATCAGCACGTTCTTTGCCGTTCGCCGCAGCTCGCCGCGCGTAATGCCGTCCGGCTGTCCCAAGGTTTTGAGCAGGCTGCCGTCGGACTTGTACGTCTTTGCAAGGTGTCCCATATCGCCCGGCATCAGCACGTCTACCTGCGCACGCACACGGTAGGCATTGTTTTTGAGTTTCGGAAACTCGGGACTCTTCGCTTTTTGCATCCACCAGTCCGTGATCACACAGCCGGTATATCCCCACTCGCCGCGCAGGATTGTCGTGACAAGGTCGTAATTGTAGTGGCTCCAGACGCCGTTGACCTTGTTGTAGCTGGTCATGATTGTCAGAGGCTTCCCCTCTTTGATCACAATCTCAAAGTTTCTGAGATAGATCTCCCGCAGCGCCCGTTCCGAGACGCGGGAATCGTTGCGGTTGCGGTTCGTCTCCTGGTTGTTGCAGGCAAAATGCTTGGGGCAGGCGGCTTTGCCTTGACTCTGCACCCCGCGCACCACGGCGGCTGCCGTCTTACCGGAGAGCAGCGGATCCTCGGAGTAATACTCGAAGTTTCGCCCGCAAAGAGGATTGCGGTGAATGTTCATACCCGGAGCCAGCTGCACGTCCACGCCGTAATGGATCATCTCCTCCCCCACCTTGGCGGAGAGGGTCTCAACCAATTCCGTATTCCATGTGCAGGCAAGCGCTGTGCCGCAGGGAAGCAGTGCGCAATACTTCTTCAGGCGCAGCCCCGCAGGGCCGTCAGAGGTGATGATCGGCGGAACGCCCTTCTGCCGGAGGCTTTCGATCACGCCGCCGAATGCGCCCGCGTTGCCCGCGACGCCCAAGGGGCTTCCCATCATGCCGTGTCCGCGGGAAAGCGCCTCCAGCTCCTCGTCGCTCAATCCGGCAATAAAGGTGTCTAACGTAATCCTGCCATCGCGCACATCCTGCAGCTTATGATTGCTGTTTTCGGCTGCGGAAATGGATTCCGGCAGATGACTTTGGATCCGTTCACGCAGTTCTTCGCCGGTTTTGCACAATCTCTCACACTGCTCCACCGTGACTTCCCGTTCGAGGGTGAAGCCGCCCGCCTCCGCGCCGTTCGCTGTGAAGCTGTATGCGCCTGCCTCCAGGACAAAGCGGCTGCTTGTTTCGTCATAGGAAGCATAGCATTTGTCGTCGCAGCGCAGTGTCAGCGTTTCGCTTTCGCCGGGCACGAGAACATTCGTCTTTGCGAAGGCAACCAGCACGCGCATAGGCTTATCGAGTCTCCCTTCCGGCGCATGGCAGAACAGCTGCACGACTTCCTTGCCGGGAATGCTGCCGGTATTCTTGACGGTGACGGCAGCTTCTGTGATCCCTTCGACCCGCTGCAGGCGCTCCGCCTTGACCTGAAAGCTCGTATAGCTCAGTCCGAAGCCGAACGGATAGAGCATGGTTTCGGGGTGTTTGTCAAAGTGACGGTACCCCACATAGATGCCCTCGGCGTAGTCGTTATACGCTTTGCCGCCGAAGTTGGCGCTGCTCGGATAGTCCTCGTAGCGGCGGGCGATCGTGTCGCCGAGCTTGCCGCAGGGGTTCACCGCGCCGGTCAGCACGTCGGCCGCGGCGTTGCCGCTTTCCATACCGCCCTGCCAGACGATCAGAATTGCAGAGAGCCGATCCCCGTATGCCTCCGTCCAGCTCATATCCATGATGCTGCCGATGTTCAGCAGCACAACGACCTTCGAAAACACAGCGGTGACGGCGTCCATCATCGCGTGCTCTTCATCAGTGAGATAATAGCTGCCCTTGGTGAGCGTGTTTTCCCGATCCTCGCCCGCCGCGCGCCCGATCACGACAAGAGCGGTCCCGGCGGTCTTTGCCGCAGTTCGGACAAGTCCGGCGTCCAAAGGCATTTCGGGATAGTACATGGGCCAGTGTCCCCACCAGCCGTGATCGGCTTTGTTATCCTCCTGCTGTGTCCACGTTTCGTATGCGTGAAGCGTTTCGCCGTGAACCTGTACGCCCGCATTGCGCAGCCCGTCGACCGGATTCACATGATATGGGGCATTCACATCGCCCCCGCTGCCGTAGCCCACATAGAACCAATCCAGCTGGCAGCGCCCGAACACGGCGACTTCCGTTTCTTTGTTCAGCGGAAGCGTTCCGTCGTTTTTCAGCAGCACGCAGCTTTCCGCGCCGGCCTGCCGGATCAGTTCTCCGATTCCCGGCGTCACATAGCGTTCGCCGTCAGCCGTTGTTTCCTCCTGCATAAGACCGTTGCCCATCGCGCGGTCGATGATCCGCTGCGCCAGTTTTCCAAACTTGTTCTTGAGCTTCTTCATGCCGATCCCCCTTGTTTTTTCTCTATGTTCAGTATAGCAAACGCCTGTCGGTTTGTCCTTGCATAATTGTTTGAAATCTATTATAATTTGTTTGAATTCTGAGGAGGCTGCACGATGCGTATCGACTATGAGTATTTATGCCGCATTACGGCGAATCTGTCCGGGATTCCGGTGCGTGTATATCGGGCGGAGGAGCGGATTGCTTTCCATTCTCTCGTCACGCTCCCGCGCGACCCCATGCTGCTGTGCAGGGATCAACTTTGGAGCATACGGGAGCATGTCGGCTACTGTCTCACGGAGCATTTTTACTATTACGGCATCCTCACTTCCGGCGAGATCCGCTTCATCGTCGGTCCCACGCGGGAGCTGCCCGCCTCCGATCAGGAACTGCGTGAGTTTGCCTTTCGCATGGGCCTGAACAAGGACGACGGCGAAGAGTTTTGTCGCAGTGTAAAAGCCATTGTACCGATGCCCGTGGATAGTCTGCTGCTGATGCTCTGCTCCATTCATTACATGATCAGCGGCGAAAAACTGGAGCTGCGTGATTTGACGATCACCACCGACGAACAGAATACGCTCCGTTCGATCCGGGCTTCCCGGAGCATTCGGCGTGATGACCGTCCGCAGCCGCCCGTCCTGCCCCACAACAGCTACAGTCAGGAGCAGGCGATTCTGCAGATTGTGCGAAAGGGTGACACGACCGCGCTGCATCATTGGCTCGATCGCGCGCCCGCCATTCGCAGCGGAATTCTGGCGCCGGAACACCTGCGTCAGATGAAAAACATCTTCATCGTCACGGCAACGCTTTGCTCCCGCGCCGCGATCCGCGGCGGACTGGATTTGGAGGAAGCGTTTTCCCTCAGCGATTCTTACATTCAGAGCTGCGAACGATTGGATACGGCAAAAAAGATTACCAATCTTCAATACCATATGGTTCTGGAATTTACCGAGCGCGTGGAGCGCCTGCATTTGGGCGAACATCCGGGAAAGCTCGCCGCGGCGGTGGCCAATTACGTACAGCACCATCTGTCTGAGCAAATATCCGCGGAAGCGCTTGCACAATCCCTGTTTATGGGTCGGTCCTATTTGTCCACGAAATTTCACAGCGAAACCGGGGTCAAGCTCAACGACTTTATTCTCCAGCAGAAAACGGAGGAGGCCAAGCGTCTCCTCCGCTATACCGACCGCAGCGCTGCTGCTATCGGCGAATACCTTGCCTTTTCCTCCCCCGCGCACTTCACCCGTGTATTCAAAAAATACGTCGGTCTCACGCCGAACGAGTATCGGGAAAAGAACGCATAGGTTTCATACCGGCACCGTGCTTTGCATGAACTTGAGAGAATCATAGATCCATCCGCACTTCCCGACCCAAGAGAAGCGGGAAGTGCTCTTCCGTGCAGCGGACGAACATCTCCCCCGTGACCGCTAAAAAGCCCGAATTCCGGGCCTTTTTCTTTTCTGTTCTGTGTACAAAGCGGTCATTTTCAGGTCTGACGGCAATATAACGGCAGTTTGAAATCGCGGCCTTTGGCACTATATGAGCATCATGTCACGTAATGGGAATCATGAATACCCTCGTCTCATGTTTCGGTTGCGATCAATAAACAGCGGTGCACCGGGTTTCGGTGAGCCGCTGACGATAGGCGGTATTTGCTGCATGCGCCGCTGATGCGATTATCGGCCGGTGTGCTTTTGAAGGGTGTGAAACAGCCAAAGACCTGTTTCGGTATAGTCTTCCTCGATAAAGCCGCTGCTTTTCGGGACGGCTGCGCGGATCATCGAGCATGCTTCCGGCGCTTTACTGAGCGCCCACATGCAATAAGAGATGTTCTCTTGCTCCAGCAGGTCGATCCAACGATCGGCGCTGTCGGTATCGCGCGGATGTCCGCCGCTCGCCGCCGTGATGCCGAACTCCGTCACAAAGATCGGCAGTCCCTGCGCACTCAGCAGCTCCGTCATATCGCGGTACGCCTGTCCGTGCGTCGCGGCGTAAAAATGCAGTGAATACAGGATATTATCATACGCAAGCGGATCGGCGGCGACGCTCATGAGATCCTTTGACCAGTCCGGATTGCCGACAAGGATCACGGAATCGGGATCCTTTTCCCGAATCACGGGGATCACCTGTTCGGCATACGTTTTCACCGTCTGCCAGTCCACGCCGTTCGGTTCGTTGCAGATCTCGTACAAAACGTTGTTATGATCGCGATACGTCTCGGCCATCTCCGCAAAGAACGCCTTTGCTTCGTCAAGATAGGTGTTCGGATCGCCGTCGCTTAAAATATGCCAATCGATGATGACATACATGTCGTTCGCCTTCGCAAGCGCGACGCCGGCTGCGATGTCCTGCTTATGCCGTTCCTTGTCGCCTTTGGTACAGTAGCCGACAATCCCCACGCCGTATGTATAGACGGGAAGCCGCAGAAGGTTGACGCCCGCCCTCGATAATTCACCTGTCAGCGACTCGTTCAGCAGCGATTCGGACGTGACCAGTCCGTTCAGACTGACGCCTCGCAGCATGACTGGTTCGCCGTCCTGGGCGCAGAGCTTGCCGTCGAGTACCTTGAGCTGTCCGCAGGAAGACGGACGGGCCCTGCCGTCCCGAACGGCAGGATCGGTCGTTTTGACGCATCCTGTCAGCAGGAGCAGGACAAGAATCGGAATCAGAATCTTTTTCATAGCGATCAAAGGTGCCGAAGCAGGTTTTCGCGCACACCGTCCATGCGCGCATCGGAAAGCCCGAAGTCCATTTCACGGTAACTCCAGGCCGCGCGGCCGATCCCGTACTTTTCGAACGCAGCATGGATATACCAAAACCACGTCAGCGCGTCCTCGGGCGACGCATTGTCGATCACGCCGTACTCGCCGCAATACAGCGGCACGTTCCTGCGCTCCGCGGCGGCGACGGCGTCCGCCATGAACGCTTCAAAGTACGCGGGCGACAGCGTGGTTTCGGACGGATACCGGTCGAACCCTGCGCAGGATTCGATCTGCATGCGCTTGCCCGCGGCGTCCATTTCACCGAACGTTGCCGTGACCGGCAGGCGGAATGCGCGGTCCATTGTCTCCATCCAGTACGCGCCCTGATGCGTGAAGATCAGCGGCTCGTAGCAATGGAAATTGAATACGATATGCCCGTCGATCGGCACGTCGATATCCTTGACCGAGACCGCGCTGTTGTGCCAATAGCCGCCGACGAGGATGTTGACCGTCGGCGCGATCGCTCGGATGCGACGGATGCACTCGGACGCGATGCGGTTCCAGGTATCGCAGTACGTCTGCTCCGTGACCTCGTTAAGCAGTTCAAAGGCAAGCATGTCGCCGTCGCTCTTAAAGCGCTCCGCGATCCGCTCCCAAAGTCGGAAAAAGCGCTGCTGAAACGCTTCGTTTTCGAAAAAGCCCGCTTCCTGCTCGCCGGGATCAAAGGAAAAGCCGGCTGTCTTATGCAGATCGAGCACCATGTTGAGTCCGTTCGCGCGGCAAAGCGCAACGGTATGTTCCAGGCGCGCATACCCGGATTCGCGCGGCTTGCCCGCTTCGTCCTCCAAAAGCTCATAGTCGACCGGCACGCGCACATGGTCCGCGCCCCACGAGCGAATGACCGCAAAATCGTCGTCACGTATGAACGTGTCGTATCGCTGTTCGCTGTGGTCGCACTGCGAATACCAGCCGCCTAAGTTGACGCCTCTTTGAAAGCCCTTGAACTGTCTCATAAAAACCTCCGCTGCAGTTTGATTGAAAGAAACCGCCCTGCATGACCAGAGCGGTTTTCAGGAGGGAAGGCAATGAAGATTATCCTTTAACACTGCCTGCGGTTACGCCTTTGATGATCGACTTGGACAGAATGATGTAGATGAGGAGCACCGGCAGAATTGCCAGCAGGATAAACATGTACACCTTGCCCATGTCGAACTTTGAATAGTCCGCGCTTCGAAGCTGCGCGATCATGATCGGAACGGTCTTGAGCTCCGCCTTATCCAGCAGCAGCGCGGGGATAAAGTAATTATTCCATGAGCTCACGAACGAGAAGATCATCTGCACCGCGATCGCGGGCTTCAGCATCGGCAGCACGATCGTATTGAACGTGCGGAACTCGTTCGAGCCGTCCACGCGCGCCGCGTCGATGACCTCAAGCGGCAGCACGCTTTCCATGTATTGCTTCATGTAGAAGAACACGACCGGCGCCGCGATACCGGGCACGATCAACGGGATATAGTTGTTCGTAAGCCCCCACTTATTCATCAATTCCAGGAACCCGAGCGCGGAAACCTGTGACGGTATCATCATGATCGCCATGATGAACGTGAACACGAGTTTCTTGCCTTTGAACTCATAGACATGCACGCCGTACGCCGTCAGCGCCGAAAAGTACGTCGTGATCAAGGCGGACGAAAGCGCGATGATCAGGCTGTTCAGCATGCCGCGCGGGATATTGATCGACGCATCGTTCCACGCGTTTTTCAGGTTCACAAAGAAATTGCCCTTCGGGAGCAGCGTGAAGCCGGTTGCCAGCTGCGCATTCGAACGCGTCGCATTGATGATCATCAGGTAGAAGAAAAACAGGCAAAGAACCGTCAGAAAGACGAGGATGGTATAAACAATGATCCTCAGAAGCGTCAGCTGGATCTTGCCCCGGATGCTTGCTTCCTTCATTGCACGTTCCCCCCTTTGTCTCTGTCTCTGTGACGCTTCGGCTCATACCGCCATTGTACGTTCCGCCCTCTGTCTCTGTGGCGCTTCGGTTCCTTATACTGTGCGGAGAGCATCTTATAGACGATGCCGCCGAGTCCGCCGGTGATGATGAACATGATGACCGAGATCGCGCCGGACATGCCGAGGTTCTTGGTCTTCAGGTACCCGTTGAGATACATGACAAGCGTTCTGGTCGTACCGTTCGGTACGCCGTCGCCTTTACTGAGGACCTGCGGAACGTCGAACATCTGGATGCCGCCGATCATTGCCGTGATGAGGCAGTAGACGAAGATCGGCATCAACAGCGGAAGCGTGACGCGGAAAAAGACCTGCACGGAGTTTGCGCCGTCGATGGTTGCGGATTCAAACAGCGCCTGATCAATCCCCATGATGCCCGCCATCAGAACGATGGTCGTGTTGCCGAACCACATCAGGAAGTTCATCAGCGCGATCATGCCGCGCACGCTGACGCGGATCGCAAAGAAGTCGAACGTATGGTCGATGACGCCCCAGCTTTCGAGAAGCGCCTGGATCGGACCGACGCGTGAAAACAGCGTATAGAACAGCATCGAGAATGCCGCCGCCATGATCAGGTTCGGCATATAGATGACCGTCTTAAAGAATGCCTGCCCCTTGATATTGAGACGGTAGCTGGTGAAAAACAGCGCTAAAAGCATCGCGATCACAAACTGCGGAACCGCGCCGGCGATCCAGAGGATCATCGTGTTTGCCGCATACTTGAGAATCAGGATCGTTCCGTCCGGGTCCGGCGTAAACAGCGCTTTGTAGTTGTCCAGCCCGACAAAGTTCGGACCGACCTGTTGAAGTCCGATACGATACGTCTCAAAAAAACTGTTATAGATGGTTAAAAACTGCGGGACCAGCGTAAAAACGATGTATGCGATAAAGAACGGCGCTATGAAAATGTATCCCCATTTTGCATAGCTGACCGACTTCAGCTTCTTTTTCTTTCCCGTTTGGATCGCTTCCATTGGATGTTCCTCCGAGAGGTTTTGGGTGAAACACTGCGGCAGGGGGAATGCCCCTGCCGCAGCGGACTCTGCAATTACGCAGGCAGCTTGATGTTCGGATAGGTCTCCTTGATCAGCTGATAGAAGTTCTTCATCGCGGTGTCCTTATCAACGGAACCGTTGAAGTATTCCTGGAGCTTGTTCTGCAGGCCCTCGTTCAGGATCTGATCGTAGTTGGTGTGGTTCTCCCACTTGATGTCCTTCGCAAGCTCTGCGAAGACTGCGATGTCGTTCTGACCGTCGAGGATCGCGGTGTTGCCGTAGTTCGGATCGTTTGCAAACTTTTCAACGACCTTGGTGTTGTTCGGATACTGATTCTCGTTCTCAACGAGCTTCGTGCAGACGTCCTCGTTCTTGGTGAACGTCTCAAAGATGTCCTTCAGCATTTCGGTGTTGTCGGAACCGGTTGCCGCCAGCAGCCAGGTGCCGCCCCAGAAGTATGCCTGCGGTCCCTTGACGATGCACCAGTCACCGACGCAGCCCTGCTCGGGATCCATTGCATTGGTCATGCAGAAGTTGTAGTACCATGCCGGTCCGAAGAAGCACATGGTCTTGCCGGTTGCGAACATCTCGTTGGTCTTCTCCGCATCCCAGACGCCTGCGGTCAGGGTGTAGCCGTTCTTGATGTAGTTGTCGGTCTGATCGATCCACGCGGTGATCTGCGGGTCAAACTGCAGGTTATCGTTTGCATCGACCCACGGCATCGTGCAGTTGTTGGAGAATGCGCGGAACGTCTCTGCAAAGGAAGCGGTCATGTAGTAGCCCTTTTCCTTGGCTTGCGCCGCTACCGCGTCGAACTTCTCCCAGGAATCGATTGCCGCCTGAACTTCAGCGGGATCATCGGTGCCGAGAACGTCCTTCGCGATACTCTTGCGGTAGATCACGGCCGCCGGGCAGCACTGGAAGGAAACGCCCTTGCAGACGCCGTTCACATCGGAAGCCGCCTTGATGGTGTACTCATACATCGTGTCGGCATTGGTATAGCCGATCTTCGAAATATCCATCGTATAGTCGGAATCGACATACTTACCGATATAGTCCGCTTCTGCGAGGAACATGTCGATCTTGTCGTCATCCGCTGCATTTGCCTGATTGAGCAGTGCTTCATCCAGCTTCTGCTGATATGCGCCGTTGTCGCTGGGGACGATGATCCAGTTGACGGTGACGCCTTCGGGTACGGTGTAATACTTCTCAAAGAATCCCTTGAATTCTTCATTCCAGGCATAGATATTGAATACCTTGCCCTGTGCGACGGTCTCTGCGGGTTTGTCTGCCGGCTTCGCGGTGCACGCGACGATGCCGACGAGCATCAGCGCTGCCATCAGGATTGCGACCAGTTTTTTCATGATTTTACTCCTTTTTATTTTGTTTTTTTGAAACCTTTCGGCTCCTATTTCCTATTATCAAAACGCCTGCGCGTTTCAATCGATGCTGCGAACGGTGTCGCCCTTCAAAAGCGCGCCTTCCACCGTAATGTTCTGCGGCAGCCATGTGTCCGGATGCTCGATCTGCTCGATCAGAAGCCGTGCCGCCTCTCTGCCCATCTGCTCCGCACCCTGCCGGTACGTCGTCAGCCTCGGACGAAGCACCTGCGAAAGCGGGATGCCGTCGTATCCGACGACGCTCATATCCTTCGGGATCGAAATCCCGTGCCGTTCCAGCTCGCTCATGCCGCCGAGGAACGAGAGATCGTCCGGATAGAAGATGCAGGTCGGCCGGTCCGCCAGCTCCAGCAGCGCCCGCGTCGCAAGCCCGCTCGAACGCGGATCGTGGAACACGGCGGGTCGGATATACTCCTGCGGGACCGTGATCCCGAGCGACGCACAGGTCTTTTTAAAGCTTGCAAGCCGCTTCTGCGTGACCGAGGTCATTTCACCGTGGATGAACGCCAGCTTCCTGTGCCCGTTTTCATATACGTAGCGGACCAGCGTTTCCATGCCGCGGACGTTATCGGACAGGATCGACGTGCAGCTGTCAAACGTATAATCGAGCGTGACCGTCGGGATCTCGCTTGTCACAAGCCGCACGATCGCGGGGTCGTGATAGTCCGCCGAAGCGATCACCGCGCCGTCGCAGTTTCTGTACTTCGCGTGCTCGTAGTAGTCCATTGACATCGCGCCGATATCCTTTGATATAAACGTGATATCGTAGCCGAGCCGCTCCGCTTCGGACTTGACGCTTTCCAGGATCTGCGAAAAGTATTCGTGCGAAATGCCGCCGCCCGTCGGGTCCGAAAACAGAATGCCGATGTTGTAGCTTCTGCCGACCTTCAGCGCTCTTGCCGTGGCGTTGGGAAGGTAGCCCAGCGCCTTCGCCTGCTCGCGGATCCGCTCCGCCGTCTTCGGCGCAATGTCCGGCGCGCCGTTCAAAGCCTTGCTGACCGCGGCACGGGATACGCCGCATGCTTTCGCAATATCCGTGATCGTAACCATGCCGCTCGCTTCCCTTCCGCAAATCCGTACTTAATCGATTTCGTTCAACTTCATTATAGCGTCACTTCTTATGCCCGTCAACCCCTTTTTTCGAATAAAATTGCGTTTTTCAGCGCTTGATTATGCTGAAATCAGGTTTTTCCGGTAAATTTGAAAAAAAATCTTGCGTTTTTGCTGTGGACTGCTTATAATTATCTTAATCGATTTCGAATTGAAATCATCAGTCGGGAGATGGGAATATGCAATACGGATACTTCGACGACAGTTTAAAAGAATACGTGATCACGCGTGCGGACACGCCTCTGCCCTGGATCAATTATCTCGGCAGCGACGGTTTCTTTTCGCTGATCAGCAATACCTGCGGCGGATACAGTTTTTATAAAGATGCAAAGCTTCGGCGCATCACGCGGTTCCGTTACAACAATGTTCCGCACGATGAAGGCGGTCGCTGCTTCTACATCTGCGACGGCGATACGGTTTTCAGTCCGGCGTATCTGCCGGCAAAGACGCCTTTGGATGAATACCGCTGCCGCCACGGTCTCGGCTATTCCGTCTTCGAGGGCAAAAAGAACGGCGTTCGTGCCGTCCTTACGGTCACGGTGCCGATGCACACCGATATGGAGGTGCAGAAGCTCGTTCTGACCAACGAAAGCGATGCCGAAAAAAAACTGACCGTGTACGGCGTCGTCGAATGGTGCCTGTGGAATACGGTCGACGATTCCACCAATTTTCAGCGCAACTGGAACATCGGCGAGGTCGAGCTGGAGGGCAGCACGGTCTATCATAAGACCGAATACCGCGAACGGCGCAACCATTATGCGTTCTATTCCGTAAATGCGCCGATCGACGGCTTTGATACCGACCGTGATACGTTTCTCGGACGGTTCCGCGGATGGAGCGAACCCACGGCCGTCGAACAGCGCACCTCGTTCGGCAGCATCGCGGCGGGCTGGGCGCCGATCGCGGCGCTGCGGCTTTCCGTGACGCTTGCGCCGGGCGAATCAAAAGCGCTTCTCTTCCGCCTCGGCTATGTCGAGAACCCGAACGAGAAGAAGTTTATCGCGCCGAACGTCATCAATAAAGAAAAAGCGTACAAACTGCTCGCCGGATTCGAAACCGAGGCGCAGTTCGACGCGGCGATCGATGCGCTCCGGGCATACTGGACGTCGCTGCTTTCGCGCTTCTCGGTACACAGCAGCGAAGAAAAGCTCGACCGAATGGTCAACATCTGGAACCAGTACCAGTGCATGGTCACGTTCAACATGTCCCGCAGCGCTTCCTATTATGAAAGCGGAACGGGACGCGGCATGGGCTTTCGCGACAGCTGTCAGGATCTTCTGGGCTTCGTGCACCTGATTCCGGAACGCGCAAGGGAACGCATCCTTGACATCGCGTCCATTCAGTTTGCGGATGGCAGCACCTATCACCAGTATCAGCCGCTGACCAAGCGCGGCAACGCCGACGTCGGATCCGGATTCAACGACGATCCGCTCTGGCTGATCGCCTGTACCTGCGCGTATATCCGCGAGACCGGCGACTTTTCGATCCTCGACGAACCGACGCCGTTCAACAATGAACCCGGCTCGGAAGTGCCGCTTCTTGAGCATCTGCGCCGCAGTCTCAACTACACGGTCACGCATCGCGGTCCGCACGGGCTTCCGCTCATCGGTCGCGCCGACTGGAACGACTGCCTGAATCTGAACTGCTTCAGCGTCACGCCGGGCGAGAGCTTCCAGACCTGCTCGAACTTTGAAAGCGGCAAGGCGGAAAGCGTCTTTATTGCCGGAATGTTTGTAAAATACGGCCGGGAATACGCCGCGCTGTGTCAAAGGATCGGGCTGAACGCCGAAGCGGAACAAGCGCTCGCCTCCGTCGGCGAGATCGAAGCCGCCGTGCTTGCGCACGGTTGGGACGGCGAATGGTTTCGCCGCGCATACGATGCGTTTGAGCGCCCGATCGGCAGCCGCGAGAACGAGGAAGGACAGATTTACATTGAGCCGCAGGGCTTCTGTGTAATGGCCGGCATCGGCGGCGCCGCATACGGCAAGCGCGCGCTTGCGTCCGTCGAAAAGCTGCTCGGCAACGCATACGGGATCGAGATCCTGCATCCCTGCTATACCGAATACCATGATTATCTCGGGGAGGTCTCTTCGTATCCCCCGGGCTACAAGGAGAACGGCTCGGACTTCTGCCATAACAATCCGTGGATCACGCTCGCATACTGCACCCTGAAGGACGGCAACAGCGCATTCGACCTTTATAAGCGCAACGCGCCTGCCTATATCGAGGACAAGAGCGAGATCCATCGCACCGAACCGTATTGCTACAGTCAGACGATCGCCGGGCGCGACGCGCGCACCTACGGCGAGGCGAAGAACGCGTGGCTGACCGGCACGGCAGCATGGTCGTTCGTTGCCGTCAGTCAGGGCATCCTCGGCATCCGTCCGGATTACGACGGGCTCATTGTGGACCCCTGTCTGCCCGATTCCATGGACGGCTGTCGCCTGACCCGCCTGTTCCGCGGCACGCGTTACGATATCACGGTGCAGCGCGGTGAAAACAAGGGCTTGACCGTCAACGGAAAGCCCGTATCGGGCAATACCGTTCCGCTGACCGACGCGCCTGTCTGTACGGTCGAACTGACCATTTAACGGAATCCAACGGCGAACCGGCACTCCACAATATGCCGTTTCGACCGTGTAAAAAAGGAGGTAACGTCCGCTTGCTCGCGGTGCGGCAGTGTGGAGACCTGTCGTAAGGTGCGACGCCCCCCTGCGGGCGCGCACGAGGTCGTTTCGGAGGAGTCCGGGCGATCGGAGCAAAACAACATGTCGGAAGTAATACTGAAGAATCTCAAGAAGGTGTACGACAACAAGGTGACCGCGGTCCACGATGTGAACCTCGCGATCAAGGACAAGGAATTCATCGTGCTGGTCGGTCCGTCCGGCTGCGGCAAATCGACGACGCTCCGCATGGTTGCGGGCCTCGAAGAGATCAGCGACGGCGAGCTGTACATCGACGGCAAGCTCGTGAACGACGTTGCGCCGAAAGACAGAGACATCGCGATGGTCTTCCAGAGCTACGCGCTGTATCCGCACATGACGGTCTATGAGAACATGGCGTTCGCGCTGAAGCTTCGCAAAGTCCCGAAAAAGGAGATCGACAAGAAGGTCAGAGAGGTCGCCGCGATCCTCGACATCACGCAGTACCTCGACCGCAAGCCGAAGGCGCTGTCCGGCGGTCAGCGTCAGCGCGTTGCGATCGGCAGAGCGATGGTCCGCGATCCGAAGGTGTTCCTGATGGACGAACCGCTGTCCAATCTGGACGCTAAGCTTCGCAACCAGATGCGCGCGGAGATCATCAAGCTTCGTCAGCGCATCAACACGACGTTCATGTACGTGACCCACGACCAGACCGAGGCTATGACCTTGGGCGATCGCATCGTGATCATGAAGGACGGTTTCGTGAATCAGATCGGCACCCCGCAGGAGGTGTTCAACCGTCCGGTCAACCTGTTCGTCGCGGGATTCATCGGCATGCCGGTCATGAACTTCTTCGATAACTGCAAGCTGCTTTGCGAGAACGGCATCTATTACGCGGAGATCCGCGGCGTGCGCTTCAAACTCAGCGAGTTCCAGCAGAAGGCGCTGAAAGAAAACGGCACGCAGCCGTGCGACATCGTGGCAGGCATCCGTCCGCAGCACATTTCGGTCGGCGAAGGCGAACTGAAGGCGACCATCGAAGTTTCCGAGATGATGGGCAGCGAGTACAACATCCATGCGAAGTGCGGCGAGGACGAGGTCGTCATGGTCATCCCGACGGTCGGTCTCGAGACCGACGTTTCGATGGGCGCAACGGTCAGCTTCAACACGCAGCCCGCGCTCATCCAGCTGTTCGACAAGGAGACCGGCAACAACCTGATCTGGTTCGACGCCGAATCCGCCGCAAAGAACGAACCCGTCTGCAAACAGTACGAATAACCCGCACGCCGGATCACGGCGGCTTTCCGACACAGACACAAAGGACCTGCGAGATTTTTGCAGGTCCTTTTCGTTTGCCGGACGGAGTGATCGGACCCGCCGGGCAAGTCGGAGATTTTTCGGATTCCGACGGCACGGTCTTTCAAGCCGTCATGCAGAGTCCGTCTTTTTCAACTTTTTTTTGCAAAAGAGCGTCAGGATCCGGTATCAATGCATCGAAAAGACTTTGACAGCTTGGAACTTGGATGGGTAATCGGAAGAAAATACCGGGGAAATGGATATACCGCAGAAGCCGCTTTGTAAATAATCGGTTTTTATTTGATCAGGTTGGTGCAAACTGTATATATGCCGGGCATGATGTGAATAATCCTGACTCCGGCCGTGTTATGCAGAAAGCAGGCATGAGATTTGAAGGAATATTACGGCAAAGCGGACGAAACAATCAAGGGATACGACTTTGCGCAAAACCGCCGCCTGCGGCGCATCATGCAGGCGGCGGTTTGTGTTTCGATCATTCTTTCCGGAACGAGCCGAGGAACGCGAGGCTCGGCTTCGGCGTTCTCTGCATGGTTTTGCGATCGACGGCGATCAGCCCGAACGTCATCGAAAAACCCTTCTGCCATTCAAAATTGTCCATCAGGCTCCAGTGCATATAGCCCTTTACGGGGATCCCGTCGTCGAGACAGTTTTTCACGCCCGCCAGCGCGCGTTCGATGAATGCGACGCGGCGCGCATCGTCGGTCACGGCGATTCCGTTTTCGGTCACGATCAGATCGCCGGGGAATGCTTCATGCACGTTCCGAATGACATGCTCGAGCGCTTCCGGATAGAACTCGTATTCCATCTGCGTAAGCTCCGCTCCCTTCGGCGCGGGCATCTGTCCCGCAGCGCCGTACAGCATGCGCGTATAGTTCTGCACACCGAGAAAATCGTCGTCCAAAAGGTACGGAAGATAATGCCGGAACTCCTCGTCCCACGCGGCTTTCGCAAACGCTTCGCCGCCCGCCTGCGCCTGAATGTCATGCAGCGACAGCGTGATGCCGACCTTGATTTCCGGTCGGATCGCCTTGATCGCCTCCGCCGCCGCGCGGTGCGCGCGCATCACAAGAAGATCGCCCTCCGGCGTGCGCGAGCTGACG
>ONMC01000032.1:13703-18910 GCA_900318745.1 uncultured Eubacteriales bacterium | reverse complement strand
TCAGTAAGGTGCTAATGCTTGATCGATGGCAAACAAACAATTCACGGCCGAACGAACTCCATTCGATCGGTCGTTTTTATTTTCAATTGTAAATTTTGCGAATGCATGCAACGAAACCGATATAAATGTGGTATTATGAAAAGAACGGAGAAAACTGCCGTTCGATAAGGAGTGCTTTATGAAAAAGAAACGCAAGGGTTGGATCTGGATCATCGTCGTCGTGCTGCTGTTGGCGATCGCCGGCGGCGCGTACTATTATTTCTTCCACATCCGGTCGGGCAATGACACGGATGCGGCCTATGTGCAAAGCGTCGCCGAGATCACCGGCATGGGCAGCGTCGGCGCGAACGCGCTGTACCGCGGCATCGTGGAAGCGAAAGAAGTGATCGAAATCAATCCGCAAAGCGATATGCGCATCCAGAAATGCTATGTGGAAGCCGGATCGAAGGTCCGCGAGGGCGATCCGCTGTTCTCCTACGACGTGGACGATCTGAAGCTGCAGCATGCGCAGCTTCTGCTCGACATCACGGGGCTGGAAAACGGTCTGCGCACGAACCGCGAGGAACTGGAGTCGCTGAACAAGAAGTTGGAGCGCGCGAAGGAGAGCCAGATCTATGAACTGAAGCTCAACATCCAGACGCTGGAGCTTGAAATTCGCAAGTCCGAATACGATCTCAAGGACAAACAGCAGAAGGCGGAAGATATGCAGGCGCTGATCGACGCCGGAACCGTCTTCTCCCCCGTGACCGGAACGGTCCGCTCGGTGCGCGACGAATCGCAGAGCGATCCGTTCGGGTTCTCCGACTCGCAGAGCAACGCCTATATCTCCATCGTCGCCGGCACCGATTACTGTGTAAAAGGAACGGTCAGCGAACAGACGATCCGCACGCTCTTCGAGGGCATGCCGGTGCTCGTGCGCTCGCGCGTCGACGATTCCGTGTACCCCGGCACGATCTACAAGATCAACACCGACAGCACGGAAAACAGCCAGCCGGGCTACTATGATATGGGTTCCGGCGATTCCGCAAGCAAATATGCGTTCTATGTGGAACTGGAAAGCATCGAGGGACTGATGATCGGTCAGCATGTGTTCATCGATCTGAACACCGCAGAGCAGGACGACGCCCGCATGATGCTGCCCGCCGCGTTCGTGATGCAGGAGAACGAACGATTCTATGTCTGGGCGGTCGGCGCGAACAACCGCATCGAAAAGCGTGAGATTGAAGTCGACGCATACGACGAAGCGACGGAATGCTATCCGGTTGTCGGCGGTCTGACGGTTAAGGATCGGATCGCATTCCCGGACGATACCGTCCGTGCAGGCATGCTCGCAACGGAAGCGAACTACCTCGATCCCGACGCGGTCCCGATGCCCGGCGAATTCGGAACGAACTTCGGCGAAGATGACATCATCATCGACTCGGTCGATATGCCCGCGGAAGACGGCTTCAATATGATCGGCGATCCGTCGGAAGACGGCGCGTGGACAGAACCCGTTTCGCCTGAATTCGGAGGCTGATATGCTGATCCGTCTCGAACATATCGAAAAAACATACGGCACGCCGGATCATCCGGTCCCCGTGCTGCACGACGTGAACTTTCAGATGCAGGAGGGCGAATACTACGCGATCATGGGACCTTCCGGCTCCGGCAAATCGACGCTGATGAACATCCTCGGCTATCTCGATACGCCGACCTCCGGACGGTACCTCTTTGAGGACACGGACAACGCGAAGGCGACCGACGTGCAGATGGCACGCATCCGCAACGAGAAGATCGGGTTCGTCTTTCAGTCCTTTCATCTGCTGCAGCAGCGGCGCGCCTGGGAAAACGTTGCGCTGCCGCTTCTGTACGGCAACGTGCCCAAGCGCGAGCGCCGCGAACGCGCCGAGCAGGCGCTGATCGAGGTCGGTCTCAAGGACCGGATGGAGTTCTTTCCGAACCAGCTGTCCGGCGGACAGTGCCAGCGCGTGGCGATCGCGCGGGCGATCTGCTCACAGCCGAAGCTGCTGCTTGCCGACGAACCGACCGGTGCGCTCGATTCGAAATCCGGTCAGCAGATCATGGACATCTTCGATGCGCTGCACGGCCGCGGCATTTCCATCATTATGATCACGCACGAACTCGCGGTTGCACAGCGCGCCGATCACATGATGCACATTTACGACGGCGTTCTTTCGGGAGGTGCGGTATGAAAAAAGCTTTGAAGATCATCCTGATCTGTCTCATCGCTGCAGCGCTGATCGCCGGCGGCATCTTTGCCTATTTCAAGTTTCGCAAGCAAAAGCCGTGCACCGTCTATCCCGCCATGCAGTGGCTGATGAGCTATATGCCGAACCAGACCTATCTGTACGGCATCGTGACGTCCGACGCGTCGCAGGTCGTGACGCAGGACAGCGACCGCGAGGTGCTGGAGATCCTGGTACAGCCGGGTCAGACCGTTTCGATCGGCGATCCGCTGCTGCGCTATGATGCGACGCGCACGCAGCTTGAGTACGAGCAAAAGCTGCTCGAACTCGAAAAGCTGGAGAACAAGCTGCGCGATGCATACAAAGAATATCGCCGCTATGCGCGCGAGGATTATGAGGAGCCGCTTCTGACGCCCACCCCCTCGCCCACGCCGCGGGTACGCAAGAGCAGCGCTGCAAACGGCGCAGCCGGCGCAAGGCGGCTCGGCGCGCGCGTATACCGCGATCTGATCACGTCGATCGGAGGCGACGGCAGTCAGCTGAACCCGTACGTTTATGAGCTCGGCGCTGCCGATGCGATCGACAACGCGTTCCTGCTCTCGATGCTGAAGACCGCCGCCGAACGCGGCACGAGCATCTTTGCCGAGATCCGCCAGCCGGATGCAACGATCCTGATCGCTGCCGCGCCGAACGGCGAACTGTCGTTCGTCGTGACCGTAGAGGGCGATTGGGGCAAGCCGAATCTGCTCGGTCCGATGCGCGGCAACGCAACGGAATCCGATCCGATGGTCTTTGCATATGCGACGGATACGCAGGTCCCCGCAACCTTCCTGCAAACGCAGTGGGAGCATGCAAAGTTTGCCATGCGTGACTGGTACGTACAGCTCGAAGCCGGTCGCTTCACCGTGCCGATGATCTTCGGCGCCGACGGTTCACTGATCTTCAAGACCGTGGTGCAGGCTCCGACGCCCGTCCCGACGCCGACGCCCTCGCCCACGCCGACGCCTTCTCCCACGCCCAAACCGACCAAACAGCCGACCCCGACACCGACCAAAAAGCCCACGCCGACTCCGACGGCAACGCCGAGTCCGACGCCTCTGCCTTCCGGCGTCACGCCCGAACCGACGGAAACGCCCGATCCTTCCGCGACCGAAACGCCCGAACCGACCCCGTACTACGGCGGCGGAATGTCGAAATCCGAGCGTGAGGCGATCGCGAACGAGATCGCAAAGGGCATCCGCGATGATGAGCTGAAATACCGTCAGCTGCTGCTCGATCTTGAAAAAGCGCGGCACAGAGGTCTGGAAGGATATCTGTACAGCGAAGTCAACGGCACCGTCATGAACGTCGTCTCTCCCGAAGGAGCGAACAACGGCGACACGCTGATCGAGATCCGCGGCGGTTCCGGACTGCATATCACGGCGATCCTTTCGGAAACAGAGCTCGAGAATTACCCGGTCGGCACCGAGCTTACCGGTATGTCCTATCAGCTCGGAGCGCAGGTCACCGCGCGCGTTTCGAAGATCGGTACGATGCCGGTCTCCACGAACTATTCGAACGGCGGAAACACATCTTCCTCCGGTTATCTGATGGTGCTCGATATCGTCGGCGACGTGACGCCTGCGATCGGAGAATACATCGAGTTTTCCGACTATTCCTCGCTGTATGAACGCGGCACGATCTATCTGCACGAAGCGTTCCTGCGCGAGATCGACGGCGAAACCTGCATTTTTGTGGTCGAAAACGACGTGCTCGTGAAGCGTCCCGTGCAGACCGGAAGCCGCATGGACGCCTATGTGGAACTGCTCGGCGCACCGATCGGTCCCGAGGACCGCATCGCCTTCCCGTACGACAAGAACTGCAAGGAAGGCAATTCGGTCGAAAGCGCGTCGAACGACTTCTATTACGGTTGGTAAGGGGGTGAGTGTATGTTGGAAAACATTCGCGAAGCGTTTGACGGCATCCGCTCGCACAAGCTTCGAAGCGCTCTGACGATGCTCGGCATCATCATCGGCATCGCGAGCATCATCGCCATCTCCTCGACCATCATGGGCACGAACGAGCAGATCAAGCAAAACCTTGTCGGCTCCGGTTCGAACGTCGTCACGGTCCGCCTGTATCAGGGCGATTATCCGTTTGAAAGCAGCTGGTCGACCGTGCCGGAATACGTGCCGATGCTGACCGCAGACACGCTCGACGAGGTCCGCCGATCGGATCAGATCGTTTCCGCATCCTTCTTCGCGCAGCGAGACGCATACGGTCAGATCTGGAACGGCAGCAAGGCGCTGAGTTCCGGTACGATCTACGGCGTGGACGATGCGTATCTGTCCGTTCACGGGTATACCGTGCGCGCGGGACGCGGGTTCACGGAACGCGATTTCACGGATTTCCGCAAGGTCGCGATGATCGACGAATCCGTTTCCGCTTCGCTGTTTTCGGGTGAAAACCCGATCGGCAAACCGATCGAGATCCGTGGCGAGCCGTTCGTCGTGATCGGCGAGTTCACGCGCGCATCGGCGTTCAAACCCACGGTCAACACGCTGCAGGATTACTTCACCTACAACACGTCCACCGGCGGCAAGGTGCTGATCCCGCTCGACACATGGCCCGTGCTGTATCGCTATGACGAACCGGTTTCGCTCGCGCTGCGCGCCGAAAGCACCGACGCGATGACCGTTGCCGGGCGCAAAGCCGAGGAGATCCTGAATGCAACGATCACCAAGGAAGACGCGGAAGTGCGCTATAAGAGCGAAAACCTTCTGGAGCAGGCGAAGAACCTGCAGGAGCTTTCGAGTGCGACCAATCGTCAGCTGATCCTTGTTGCGGGCATCTCGCTGATCGTCGGCGGCATCGGCGTCATGAACATCATGCTCGTGTCGGTCACGGAGCGCACGCCGGAGATCGGTCTCAAGAAAGCGCTCGGCGCGCGCAGGCGCCGCATTTCGATGCAGTTTCTGATCGAAGCGGGCGTGCTCACCATGCTCGGCGGCATCCTCGGCGTACTCGTCGGGATCGGGC
>ONMC01000032.1:0-13658 GCA_900318745.1 uncultured Eubacteriales bacterium | reverse complement strand
TATATCGTCGCTGCGACCGTCGTGTTCTCCTTCGTGATCGGTCTCGTTTTCGGTGCGATCCCTGCCTATCGCGCGGCGCGCCTCGACCCGATCGAAGCGCTGCGGCACGAATAACGCCCCACATAATCGCCCTCCCCGCCGGGAGGGCTTTTTTGTACGGTTTATGGGACAGATCGCGCGGTATGCTTCCCCTGAAAGCCGAAAGGAGGGATGCGCTACGGCAAAGCAGATGAACGGAAAACTGAAGATCCTGTATGTGAAGGATATCCTGGAGCGTGAAGCGCAGAACGGACGCGCGCTGACGATGCGCGAGCTGATCGAGCGGCTGAACGCATGCGGCATCCTTGCGGAGCGCAAAAGCGTCGGAAGCGATCTCAACGCGCTCCGTGCGTACGGCGTTCCCATCGAGCGCCGGCGCACCGGACGCGGCAGCGTATACTATATCCGGCAAAGTCCGTGAAAACCGTGGACAAAGCGAACGAAATGGGATATACTGGATGCAAATCAACAAAGGAGAATGAACATGCAGGCAAGAAAAGACATGGACCCCAAGTATCAGTGGGACTTTACGCATCTGTACGCAAGCGATGAAGTCTGGGAAGCCGAACTGAACCGCTGCGTGAAGGACATGGACCGGATCGCCGCGATCGAGGGTACGCTCGGCACTTCGCGCGAAGCGTTCAAGGCGGGCATCGATACCGTCTATGAGATCAGCCAGCGGATGGAGCGGCTCTATATCTACGCGAATCTGCACCGCTGTGCCGACGGTTCCGAAACGAAGCATCAGGAGATGGACGGTAAAGCGACGAGCGCGTACGTCCGGTTCTCGATGATGGTCGCGTTCATGGAGCCGGAGATTCTTGCGATCCCGGAAGAAACGCTCAAAGCGTTCCTCGCGCCGGATGAAATGAAGACCTATCGCTTCATGGTCGAAGACATCACCCGCAAACGCGAGCACTGCCTCGATGCGCAGCGCGAACGGATGCTGGCGCAGCTCGGCGATGCGGCGCAGACGCCGATGGACGCGTATGAAATGCTGACCAACGTCGACATGGAGCTTCCGATGATCCACGATGAAAACGGCAATGAAGTGCAGCTGACGAGCGGCAACTTCGGCGTGTTCCGTGAGAGCCCTGTCCGCGCGGTGCGCGAGGAAGCGTTCAACGCCATGTTCGGCACATACAAGAAGTTCATCAACACGTTTGCCGCGCTGTACGGCGGAAACGTCAAGATGGTCCGGTTCGATTCCAGCGTGCACAACTATGCAAGCACGCGCGAAGCCATGCTTTCGCGCAACAATATCCCGGTCTCGGTCTACGACAGTCTGATCGAAGCGGTGCACGCGAGTCTTCCCACGATGCGCAAGTATCTCGATCTGCGCAGGGAAGTGCTCGGACTCGATCGGCTCGACATGTACGATCTGTACTGCCCGATGGTCAAGGATATCGACTATAAGGTCCCGTTTGAAGAAGCAAAGAAGATGGTCAAAAAAGCGACCGAACCGCTCGGCGAGGACTATCAGAAGCTTCTGGACAAGGCGTACAGCGAAAACTGGATGGACGTCTACGAGAACAAAGGCAAGCGCAGCGGCGCATTCTCCTGCGGCGTATTCGGCGTACACCCCTATGTTCTGCTGAACTACACCGACGCGCTCGACGACGCCTTCACCGTTGCGCACGAGCTCGGACATGCGATGCACTCCTATAAGTCCGACAATACGCAGGACTATCTGAACCACGACTACTGCATCTTCGTCGCGGAGGTCGCCTCCACGGTCAACGAGGTCCTGCTGACGAAATACCTCTTAAAGACCGAGACCGACAAGGCGCGCCGCGCGTATGTGCTGAATCACTTCCTCGAAGGTTTCCGCACGACCGTGTTCCGCCAGACGTTGTTTGCGGAGTTCGAGCGCATGGCGCATGAAGCATACCAGAACGGCGAACCGCTGACCGCGGAGAAGCTGACCTCGATCTACCGCTCGCTCGTGGAGCTTTACTACGACGGCGCAGAGGTGCCGGAGAACATCGCCTATGAATGGGCGTTCATCCCGCATTTCTACACCCCCTTCTACGTATATCAGTACGCAACGGGCTTCTCGAGCGCGGTCGCGATCGCGTCGCACATCGTGGAGACCGGCGACGCCGAGGGCTATCTGAAGTTCCTGACGACCGGCGGAAGCGATTATCCGTTGAACGAGCTCAAACTCGCGGGCGTGGATCTGACGAGCCCGCAGCCGGTCAAGGACGCGCTGAAGGTCTTTGCCGATTCCGTCGACGAACTCAAAGCGCTGCTCGAAGATCTGTAAGAACAATACAAAAACGGACGGTAAAAACCGTCCGTTTTTTTGTTCTGCCGATTATTCCACCGCGAATGTCAGCGACTGGATGAGCGCGTCGGCTTCCGTTCCCGCGGTCAGGTCGACGCCGGTCGTCATGACGCTGACCCAAACGCCTTCGCGCAGCTCGCCGTAAAACTCGACCCACTTCATGCCGATGTACTGGTAGCTGCGGCAGACCATATCGATGCCGCCGATCGTGCGGCCGTCAAGCTCGACGAGATCCGTGAATTTGTCCTGATAGGAATTGATCTTTTCCTCGGATTCCTTAAAGCTCACGGTAATGTATGCGTCGCTGTAGTCCGCACGCGCTTCGTTGGGTGCGCAGTAGTATCGAACTTCGCCGGATTTGACGATCGGGAACCACTGTCTGGTGGGGACGTCCGCCGTGACCGCGAATTTGAAGCCCGTCCAATGGTCCTCGCCTTCGCTCGTCACGCTCACGACTGGAGACGATCCTGCCGGCGCGCTGCTGCCGACGGCCGGGAATGCGGAAATGTCCGCCTCTGCGGCTTCGTCTCTCGAGAAGCCGGAAAAGCTGACCGCGCTGCAGGTCCACGCATCGTCCTTATTGCGGAACGTCACCAGAAGAATGGTGCTGCCGCCGTCGCTCCAGGACGCCGCATGCGTCGATCCGTCGCCGTTCTGCTCGTCATGTCCTGCCTTGCCGACTGCTTCGCCGATCTCATCGAAGGTCAGCGCAAACATGAAATCGCTCGGCATGCTGTCCATCCACCGGAACAGCGCAACGACCTTGTCACGATCGATCACGCCGTCGCTGTCTCCGTACGGTTCCGCCGCCTTTGCCGGTTCTTCCGCCGGCTCTTCGACCGGTTCTTCGACCGGCTCTTCCGTCTGCGCTTCCGCCTCGGGGTTCTGCTCCGTTGCGGGCTGCGCCGCTTTCTCCTGCGCCGCACCGGCCGGTTCCTTTTCCGCATCACCCGGTTCCTGCGCAATCGTTTCTGCCGCTTCTTCCGCGGGCTTCGTCTGTTCGCCGCATGCCGCAAGCGCAAACAGCAGACAGATCACCAGTACCCATGCCGCAAGTTTCTTCATGACGTTCCTCCTTTTTTGTTATTGTAAAACCGCGTATCGCGACGATCGTGTCACGATCACGGCTCGTTTCTTCCGGACCGTTTTTTGCGGACGATGACCGCCGCTGCTGCGGCTGCCGCGCATACCGCCGCGCCGGAAATGATCCACGGATACGCCTTCGTTCCGGATCCTTCCCGTTTTTCATCCGCCGTCGGAAGCGGTTTTGCCGTCGGCGTTCCGGTCTCTGCCGACGTCGGTTCCGCCGTCGGTTCCGCGGTCGGCTCCTCCGTCGGTTCGGGCGTTGCGGTCGGCTCCTCCGTCGGTTCGGGCGTCGGCGGAACATACGAGGAGAAGCAGGTCTCGTCGATGTTGTCGAACACGTCTTCGCCCACCTCGACGACGCCGAATGCCATGCCGAACTGATTGAACGCGAACTCGCCTCGATCGCGCGTCACGGCATAGCCGATGTCCTTTTGCGTCGTATGCTTCTGAAACGCCTTGCGTGCGACGTTGTATGCATCGTCGCCGCCGAAGAACGACAGCTTTGTGTGCGCGTCGATCGTGATCCGGTTTTCCTCATACATATGCAGGAACACCTTCTGCACCTGCCATGTGCCGTAAAGCGCGGCCGATTCCGGATCATACGACGGATCCGACGCAAGCGGCGCCGCCTCGACCGACGCCGCGGACGTCAGCTTGTGCTGCCAGTGTCCGTACTCGCCGTTTTTATCCTGCGCGAACACGACCGCCGGGCGATAATGCCGGTACAGCCGCACGATCTCGCACACCAGCTCGTCGTATTGAAACGCGTCCTTTTCCTCCTGCGTCGATGTGCGCGGAATGTCCGGAAAGTCCAGGAAGATCGGGCGGTTGCGCAAGCCCATCGCCCACGCGCCGTCGTGCGCTTCGGTCATGCGGACGCGCTTTGCGCACGTCACATACACGATCGTCCCTTCGTATCCCTGTTCGGCGCCGTAGACCGGCACAACGCTGCCGAGATACAGCACATCGTCGTCCGGATGCGTTGAGATCAGCATATAGTCCAGTTTCTCCGGCGTTTCCTTCCACGCATGGAACGGGTCGGGCGTCGTGCCCTCGCCGTAAATGCGGCAGTAGTACACCTGCATTTCCCGCTCGCCCGCCGTGATCTCGACCCTGCGTGCATCCTTCGAAAGCGGTGTGATCGTTTCCGGCAGGCTCGGTATGACCTCGCTGCCGATCGGTTCTCCGCCGCCGTCATACTGCGTTACGGTCACCTGCTCCGGGAAGTCCCTCCATTGCAGACACAGCTGCGCCGCAGGCACGTCGTCCTTCCACGAAAGAGAAAACGAGGTCCCCGGCTCAAAAACCTGATAGTGATCCATTTTGCGGCTCATGATGCGCACCTTGGCGTTCTTGTACTCGCCGGTATCGAGCGTGCACTTTCCCGTCAGGTCCTTTGCTTCGCCGCTGTCCGCTTTCGCGGCGATCGCCGGCGTCAGCAGCAGAAGGACAAGCATGAGCGTCAGTATTGCATAGATTCGTTTCATATATTGAGTGTACCATAAATCATGCGCCGTGAAAAGGTTTTCTTGCCGAAATCGCACGTTTTTTCGCGTTGCCCCGCATTTCGTTTGACTTTTCCCCGTGTGCATGTTAAAATATTTGTCGCAATTTGTAAAGGAGACCCGTTCCCCCTCGAATCGATATGAAGCATTTCCCGAAGCGGCTGATCGCTCTTGTTCTGATATGGATCCTTTTGTTTCCCGCTGCCGTTCAGGCGGATCGGGAATCGTCGGACGACGGTATTCTGCTTTGTACATATGACGCGCCGTCGGAGGTTTCTTATACCGAGCATCTGTATGACGGCGATCCGAATACGACCGTCACGCTCTATCGCGGCGAGTCGCTGACGCTGACGATCCCGGACGGCGCGCATGCGACCGGTCTGTACTTTGATTTCTTTGAACTTCCCGATTCCTTCGAGCTCACATTCCTCGATGCGGACGGCAAGGCGCTGAAGCGTCTGCCGACGAATGAGGTGCGCGGCGTGCATCAGATCATCCCGATCGACTATGACGAAACGGCAAGCATCGTTCTTCGCGCAACGGACAAGTCCATGGCGCTGTCCGAGTGTTTCGCATGCACGGATGCATTCACCCCGCCGTTTTCCGATACAGGCGAACAGGCGGACGTCCTGATCGTGATGAATCAGCCGGGCGACGAAACGGAGCTGTTCGGCGGTCTGCTTGCGCAGCTTGCGGGTGAACACGGGCTTTCGGTGCAGATCGTTTATATGACCAAAGTCGACGGCTATCACATGCACCAGTGTCTCGAGATCCTTCGCGGCATGGGCGTAACGCGCCTGCCGGTGTTCCGCAAGGGACGCGTCAACACCATTCGCAGCGAAAACGCGGTCTTCAGCGCGCTCGGCTCGCATCTTGAACTGCTGCGCCTGTTTACGAATCTGATCCGCACGATGCAGCCGAAGCTGATCCTTGCACCGAACCGTTCGCGCGAGCAGGAGCGTTATACCGACAGCATTATTTCCGAACTGGTGCTGACCGCCGCCTCCTATGCACCGGATGCATCTCACTATCCCGACTCCGAACCGTTTGCGCCGAGCAAGGTGTATGCGCTGTGCGGGCAGGACGGCACGACGATCCGCATGGACGAGCCGCTGTATGCCTTTGACGGAGTCAGCGCCGCAGAGCTGTCCGACACGCTGCACGGTCTGTATCTTGAGGAGCGCGTCTTCCGGCGCACGCTTCCGGACGAAGTGCATTTTGAGCTGATGCAGAGCACCGTCGGCGAGGACGAAGCGAAAAACGACCTTTTGGAGCATCTTTCGACCGACATCTTCCCCGGCTATCGCTCGCCGACGCCTCCGCCGACCGCAACGCCGGAACCGACCGATACGCCCGAACCGACCGATTCGCCCGCCGCAACGGAACAGGCGGAGTCGACCGCGGCAGCCGAGGCGACGCCCGCTTCGCGCAGGGGGCTGTTCTCCTGCGGCGGAACGGAAGAAACCCCGGAGCCGACTGCGGAGCCGACGCCCGAGCCGACCGAAGAACCGACGCCCGAGCCGACCGAAGAACCGACGCCCGAACCGACCGAAGAACCGACGCCCGAACCGACGCCCGAACAGGACGCGGAGTATTTTTCCGACGAGGAGATCTATGAGCTCGATTTCGACAACGGGCATTGGTGGTACAAGAACGATGTCCTGTCCGTCGACATCAACCGCATTCGCACCAAGCTTCCAAGCGGCGGTCCGCTGGTCTACTATCTCGCGGATATCCGCATGCGCGACTATTCAAGCTACCGCTCCGGCGTGCATGCCGGTTACTCGCAGCCGTGGATGTATTCGCGGCAGGAAAAGGCAGTCTTTGCGATCACCGGCGACAATCTTGACGTCGCGGATAAGAATCTGAAGGGCTGCATCATTCGAAAGGGCAGGTATTATTACAACGCCGGGTATACGGACACGCTCGTGATCGACGGCATGTCGATGTATGTACTGCCGCGCAGAGAGGTCTCCGCCCGTTCTCTTCTGGATCACGGCGTGCGCGACACATACAGCTTCGGTCCCGCGCTCGTGGAGAACGGCGAGGTCAATCCGAACATCCGCAAACACCACGTCAACAATCCGAACCCGCGCTGCGGGATCGGCATGATCGAGCCCGGTCACTGGATCGCGATCGTGACCGACGGACGGCAGTCGGTCTATTCGCACAGCATTTCGCTCGAATACTTCGGAACGATGTTCCATGAACTCGGCTGCACCGTCGCCTACAATATGGACGGCGGCGCTTCGGCGGCGATGTGCATCATGGGCGAAACGATCAACAAGCATATCGCGCCCAACACGATCGATTCGCAGCGTCCGTGGATCGACGCGCTGCTGTTCGGATACAGCGAAGACGTTCCTTCGCCCGACATCATGACGATTCACGACGGATATCATCATTGAACCAAGCGCCATCGGGCGCTTTTTTTCGTCCGGTAATGTCTTGCAATCCGCACGGATCTGTGATACGCTTACCGCATCCCGATAAGGAGCATTTCTATGGTCGATTACCGTTCGCTTGCGCAGCAGGCCGAATCTTTGATTTCCGGCGTGCCGCACCTCATTGCCAATCTGTCAAACCTGTCCGCCCTGATCATGGACGCCGTGCCCGATCTCAACTGGGCAGGGTTCTATCTTCTGGACGGCGAAACGCTGATCCTCGGGCCGTTTCAGGGCAAGCCCGCCTGCATCGAGATCCCGATCGCGCGCGGCGTATGCGGCGCGGCGGTACGCGAAAACAAAGCGCAGCTTGTGAAGGACGTGCACGCGTTTTGCGGGCATATCGCATGCGACGGCGCATCGCGCTCCGAACTTGTTGTTCCGCTGCATGCGGGCGACCGCATCGTCGGTGTGCTGGATCTCGACAGTCCGGCGCTCGCGCGCTTTACGGAGGAAGACCGCGACGGGATGACGCTTCTTGCACAGACCGTCGAGCCTATGCTGTTTTCGAACGCACAAAACCGCTGACAAAAGGAGATATCGTATGAACAAACTCTTCATCTACTACTCGCTCTCCGGAAACGGCGACTGCATCGCCGAACAACTGAAAAACAAGGGATTCGCGATTCGCAGTGTCGCACCGCAGAAGAAAATGCCGAAATCGTTCTTTCTGCAGATCCTTGCGGGCGGCTTCGGTGCAGGCATCGGTCGAAAGGAGCCGCTGAAACCCTACGACAAAGACGTTTCTGCGTACGATTGCATCGTGATCGGTTCGCCGGTGTGGAACGGACGTCTTTCCTGCCCGATCAACACCGTGCTTGCAGAAACCGATCTCAAGGGCAAATCGCTGACCTTCCTGCTGTATTCCGGCAGCGGTGACGCGCCGAAGGCGGTCCGTCAGATCCGGGAGCGCTTTCCGGACGCCGGGATCATCCACCTGAAAGAGCCGAAAAGTCATCCGGAGGAGCAAAGCAAGCTCGAACAACTGTAACGAAAAAATCCCGACGGAACGCCGTCGGGATTTGTTTGATCCGGATCATTTGCCGGAGACGATCAGCTTGCCGATCAGAAGGCTCGGGCTGCCGATGCGGCCGAAGCCCGGAGGTCCGAAGCGCAGATCCGCGCCGACCTCTTCGATCCCCTGCATCATCGTCAAAAAGTTCCCGGCGACCGTGATCTGATCCACCGAGCGAACGACCTCGCCGTTTTCGACGAGCAGACCCTTTGCAATCAGCGAGAAGTCGCCGCTGATCGGATTCAGTCCCGCGTGCAGACCGGACAGTTCCGTGATGATCAGGCCGTTGTTCAGCATCGTTCTGAGCGCATCGAAGCTCTTTTCACCCTTGACGATATAGAAGTTGCTCGGCGCGGTGTTGACCGGTCCGGCAGCGCCTGCGCGTCCCGCGTTGGATGTGGAGGCAACGCCGTCCTTCTTTGCGGATTTCAGGTTATAGAGATAACTCTTCAGGACGCCGTTTTCCACAACGGTCGTGCGCACCGAGGGAACGCCCTCGGCGTCAAACGCGCGCGGGTTGTCCGCTTCGAACGGATCGTCGAGGATCGTGATCGAACGGCTCACGATCGGCTGATCCAGCTTGCCCGTCAGCAGAGAAAGCCCTTTCTGTACGCGCTCCGCAAAAAACATCGACGAGAACGAGGAAAGCAGATCGCCCGCTGCGTCGTTGCGAAGCAGAATGCGGTATTCGCCGGAATCGACGGACGATGCATGGAACTGCATCAGCGTGTTGTCGATGCTCTCGCGGATCATGTCGTCGTATTCCGTCATCTTCGGACCGAACTTGAACGCATAGCTTTCGTGCTCCTCGTCGCCTTCGCGCATGATGGGTCCGAGCACCGCATATGAGTAGCGCTCGTCACTGTCCGCTTTGAGCCCGAGCGTATTGTAGATATGCGTCTTTGCCACGCCGGTTTCAACCGCGCAGTAGCCCATTCGGTTGACGCGCGCGTCGTAAGCGAGCGTGTCGCGTTCGATGCGCAGCGCGAGATCGATCTTTTCCTCCTCCGTCATATCGACGACCGGATTCGGCTTTCTTTCGATTTCCGGGTACTCGCAGGCGCCCTGCATCGGATTCTCGTCCGTGTTCTCGATCGCCCTGGCGTTGTCGATCGCATGGTCGACCAGCGTCTCCGGCTCCTCAAAGACCTCGGTATACGCATAACCCGTCTTGCCGTCGAACAGCACGCGAAGGTTCAGTCCGTTGCTGCGCTCCACCGCATACTTGATGATCTCGCCGCACAGCACGTTGACGGAGAACCCGTCGGACGACGTCGCATAAACTTCGGCGTTTTCGCATCCCTTGTCGAGCGCCGCCCTGAAGCATGCATCCTTAAACTGCTCAAACGTCATTACAATGCACCTCCTTTGCCGCCGACGACGATTTCCGATACGCGGATCCTGGGCTGACCGACGTTGGTCGGAATGCTGCCCGACTGCGACCCGCACATGCCGGGCGCCATCCACATATCCTTTCCGATGCGATCGATCTTCATCAGCACGTCGGCGCCCTTGCCGATCAGCGTCGCGCCGCGGACCGGGCACAGGATCCTGCCGTCGCGGACCCAGTACGCTTCGCTGACTGCAAAGTTGAATTCACCGGTCAGCGGGTTCACGGAACCACCGCCCATCTTGGCCGCAAAGAGCCCTTCGCCCATCGTGCGGATCATTTCCTCCGGGTCGTCCCTGCCCGGTGCAAAGAACGTGTTCGTCATGCGCGAGGTCGGCGCAAACGTGTAATCCTGCCGTCTGCCGCTGCCGGTGACCGGATGGTTCATCAGCCGCGAGCCGAGAATATCGACGAGATACGATTTCAGGATGCCGTTTTCGATCAGCAGGTTTCGCTGCGCGGGATTTCCCTCGTCGTCAAAGTGCATCGAGCCCCACTCGCCGGGCAGCGTGCCGTCGTCGACCGCATTGACGATCGGGCTTGCGATCTGCTGATTCAGTTTGCCGCAGAATACCGAGTTGCCGCGTCCGACGCTGGTCGCTTCCAGACCGTGCACGCACGCTTCGTGCAGAATGACGCCGCCGAATCCGCCGTCGATCACGACCGGCACCTTGCCCGCCGGACATTCCGGCGCATGCAGCATCGTGACCGCCGTCTTTGCGGCTTCCCTGCCGACGTCCTCGACATTGATTTTTTCTTCGTAAGCCTCAAAGCCCATTCCGTATCCCGGCGAACAGGTTCCGGTCTGCGCCTCGCCGTTTGCCATCGCAACCGCTTGCACCGCCGTGCGCGTGCGCGGACGCCGGTCCTCGGCATGCACGCCTTCGCTGTTCCAGACCCATGTGCGATGATCGCAGTCCATATAATTCGCCACGACCTGCGTGATCTCCGATGATTCCGCCTTTGCCGCATTCGTGCCGCGCCGCAGCAGTTCGATGCGCCTGTCGTTGCGGATCTCGGAGAACGGGACCTTTGCCCACGATGCCCCGATTCGGTCGATTGCGACCGTCTTGGCTTCGAATTCCTTTGTTCCCTTCAGCGCGGACGCCGCCGCCTTTGCGCAGGCGATCAGCGCCTGTTCGCTTGTTTCGGCGGAATACGCATACGCGCTGCGCGTTCCTTTGAGCACACGTACACCCGCACCGACCTTACGCTGATAATTTGCGCTGTCGACCTTGCCGTCGATCATGGTCATCGTGTTGGTTTCCGTATCCTCGAGATACAGTTCCGAAAAATCGCCGCCCGTTGCAAGCGCTTCGTTCAGAACATCGTTTACCGTTCTGCGATCGATCAATTCATATACCTCCGGAATCGTTTTGTTCTCGAAATATAAGGAAAGCACGGTCGAAACCGTGCTTGTTCCGTATTACGTTATGCCTTCTTTTCGCACTTGCAGTTCAAAAGCTTCCACAGAAGCGCCGCAAGGATGCCGCCGACCATCGGACCGACGAGGAATACCCAGTAGCACGCAAGCGCTTCGCCGCCCTGCAGCAGAGCCGGACCGAAGGAACGCGCCGGGTTGACGCTGGTGCCGGTCAGCCAGATGCCGAGCATATGAACGAGCGCCAGAGAACCGCCGATCACGAGACCCGCGACCTTGCTGTTTTCGATCTTGCTCGTTGCGCCGAGCACTGCCAGCACGAAGATGCAGGTCAGCACGACTTCAATGAGCAGCGACTGCCAGATACCCGGATTGATGTTGTTTGCGCCGAGTGCGGAGAAGTCGCCGAGGAATACGCCGAGCAGCGCCGCGCCGGCGATCGCGCCGAGGAACTGCGCAATGACGTAGCCGATAAAGTCCTTCACCTTCATGCCGCCGTTGATCAGCACTGCGACGGAAACCGCCGGGTTGATGTGACAGCCGGAGATGTTGCCGATGGAGTATGCCATCGCCACGATCACGCCGCCGAATGCAAGCGCAGTCAAAAGAACGTCCGCGCTCGTCGTGCAGGTCGATTTGACCGCAACGCCGCAAGCCACGAGAACCAATACGAACGTGCCGATAAACTCAGCCAGATACTTCTTGAAATCCTTCATACTCATTACCTCCTATGATATTCGGAAACTGTTTTTCCTGTTTCCGCCGCATACAGTATATCATTTCGTCGTGTAAAAAGCAAGCGGAACGAAAAAGACGGCAAAAGCCGTCCTTTTTCACGATTCCGATTCACCGTTTTTCCGCGGTCCCCCGATCCGTCAGCCGATAGCTGTTTTCGATGAGCGCCATGACCGCATCGTCGCTCAGCCGGTCGTCGAGCGTGACGGTGATCCAGCTCTTATGGTTCATATGGTATGCGGGAAAGATCCCGTCCGTTTCGGTCAGCTTCGGTCCGTCCGGCGGATCGATCTTCAGATTGATCGCGTCGATCGGCGTGCGATCGCCGTTCTTTTTCAGCGCGTGCACGGTGATGTTCATGACGAGCGCAAACCACTTTTCGGTATCGGCATGGCGAAACACGCCGGCGCTGTCATACGGATCCTTCGACCACGGAAAATCCGGCTCAACGCCGAACCGGTTTGCGATCCGCGCGGCGATGCGGTTTGCCTGATCGGACGCGAACAGCACGTCCGTACAGCATGCCTGTGCGATCGTCTGCAGCAGTTCCTCATAGGCGGATCTCACGGAATTGACGTACGCTCCGTTAAAGCGTTCATTCCGCAGCGGCGCATATTCCTCGCCGTTCATCATGTCAACGACCGTCCCGCTGATATGTCCGTCCCCGGACACACGCAGCGCTGCGGCAAAATCTCCGTTCAGAAACGGCATGCGGATCGTTCGGATCCCGTCTTCCGTCACAAAGCCGAACCGCTCCATGCGCGCCGGATCGAATCTTTTCTTTTGAAAAATCTTTTCTTCAATCGTCATATTCTTCACAAAAGCTCCGCCCCGAACAAGTTCGGGGCGGTACGTTCAATGCTGTTTCGGTACGATGATCGGTTCTCCGTTTTCGCCGACGCCCATCTCGTAATGATCGGGCGACGGATCGTTCTCGTCCGGCAGCAGGTCGGTGTGCCCGAACAGCAGCATATCCGGAAGATTGCGCTTTTCATCCCGCTCGCGCAGATGCTCGCCCATAAAGACGATGTCCGTTGACATACCGCCGTCGAGGTTATACGCCGTAACGCAGCCCTCGTTTTTGAACAGTTCGGCAAACGGCTCCAGTTCCATGCCGGTCGCGACGCCCTTGTTCTTGCCGTCCACGACGATCACGACGATGTGCCCCGGTTCGACCATGCCGACGCCCGTGCGCGGATTGTGCCCGCCGAGACGGTGCTTGCTCAGCCGCGGCGCGACCTCACCGTTCGAAACCAGGATCGGTCCGAAGCAGTAAACATCGCGATAGCCGCGTTCGAGAAGATCGTCGATCGTGAACGTGTCCGTATCGAACAGATCGAAGTTCAGCGTGCGCTCATTCCATGCCATGACGGATTCGCCGCTCTTTTTCATGTACACATATCCGTCGCGGATCAGCGAGCTCTTGAGTTCCCACGCCTCGTCGAAGTTCACCATGTTGTCGCCGGTGATCGCCAGCACCGCGCCGTATCTGCGCGCGATCCCGTATGCTTTTCCGGTCGTCCTGCCGCTGCGCGTTTCATGTCCGAATGCGGAGCGATGCTGATTGTCGCGCATCCGGATATGCGCGATGAAGTAGATCTGCGGCGCGCCGTCCCGATCCTTCGTAACGGTCCGCGTGATCTCCATGTCGGTGGACTGATCGCGGAAGGTCCAGCGCCCGTTCTCACGGTCCATCGTAAACTGTTCCGGTTCGCCGTCTTCGAGGAAATCACCCGCAAAACGCTCCGGCTCGGGTTCGGGCGTCGGTTCCTCGGT
>ONMC01000022.1 GCA_900318745.1 uncultured Eubacteriales bacterium | reverse complement strand
CCTTTCTTGTTGCGTGCACATCAACTTAGATGAGAACAGTATAATCGGGTAAATATCGTTTGTCATCTGTTTGGCGCTAAGAGGTAAATAATTGCAGGTAAAATGCAAGGAACCCCTGCCAAAGCAGAACATAACAGGATGCATCATATTATGGTAAAAAAATAGGGCGGTGGGAGATTTCTCCCTACCGCCCGGTACATTATGCATCAATCAGATCGTTGTTCACAACCTCCATAGCTCGATTCCGAATGTTGTTCATTCGCTGTACCCACAGCATTTGATCCTGGACCTTAAGTTGTTCTGTGACGCCTTCACGGGCCGCCGTCTGCTTAACCGGCTCAAGAAACATTGTCTCGGCTTGCTCGTTCAGATCGGCAAGATAAGCGTTCAGCTTGCCGGTGATCTGCAGCTCCGTGTACAGCGCCTTACGGTGCTGCCGGAGATGCCGCAGATGCCGTTGGCCCCAAAGTCCGTTCTTTTCGTCGTAGATGTGTTTTTCCATGATGTAATCCTCCAAATTTGATTGATTCCTGCAATTCAATCACTCTGGCTGATTACAAAAAGCCGAAGGGAGGCAACTTCCTTACGAAGTGCCTCCCTTCGGAGGTCTTTTTTGTATGCACCGATTCTATTTTCCCACACAGAAATCCCGAAAGATCCGATCGACGACCTCGGCATCCACATCCGTGCCGGTGATCGTTCCCAGCTGATGCAGCGCTTCGGCGATCTCGGTCGCGATACAGTCTGGCTCCTGCTGTTCGTCCGCACGGCAAACGGCGTCATATGCGCGTTCCAGCGCACGGATATGCCGCTCGTTCGTGATGCACACGCTCGACTGCGACGCGGGCTCGGCAAACGCCGCGATGCGCCGCTTCAGTTCTTCGACTCCTTCGCCCGTTTTGCAGCTGACCCGCAAATCGCCGGAACAGACGTTTCCGAGGTCACATTTGTTGGCGACGACGATCCGTCTGCGACCCACGGTCTGTTCGAGAAGCGTCGTTTCATCACCGGTCATCGGCACGCTGCCGTCCAGTACGATCACAAGCACATCCGCCGAATCCATCTCGCTTTTCGCACGTTCCACGCCGATGCGCTCCGCTTCGTCGCCCGTCTCGCGCAGTCCCGCGGTATCGATCAGCCGCACGGGCACGCCCTCGAGGATCGTTTGTTCATCGAGCACATCGCGCGTCGTGCCCGCGAGCGCCGTGACGATCGCGCGATCGCGGCCGAGCAGCGCGTTCAGAAGAGAGCTTTTCCCCACGTTCGGACGCCCGAGGATCGCGATCTTCCATCCGTCGCGCAGCACGCGTCCTTTGCGGCCTTCCTCGATCAGTGCAAGAAGCTCCGCTCCGGCTTCCTCTCGCTTTGTCAGGTACGCATCGTCGAGCTCCGCCTCGTCCGGATAGTCGATCGCCGCTTCGATAGCGGCGCGCACATCGATCAGCAGTTCCTCCGCGCGGCGGATCCGCCGTCCGACGCTGCCGTCGAGCTGTTCGAGCGCGACCTTCAGCCCGCTTTGCGACTGCGCCCGGATCACGTCCATCACGGCCTCCGCCTGCGACAGATCCATCTTGCCGTTCAGAAATGCGCGTTTCGTAAACTCGCCCGCCTCCGCAGGAACCCCGCCGGCTTCGGACAGCGTTTCCAGCACGGCGCGTACGGTTTCGAAACCGCCGTGGCAATGCAGTTCGAGCATGTCCTCGCCGGTATAACTCTTCGGCGCCTGAAAAAAGACCGCCATGCAGTCGTCGACCTTCGCATCGCCGCGCAGGATCGCGGTGCGGCGCAGCAGATTCGGCTTGCTGCAGACCGGCTGACTGAGGACCGTCCGCGCGACGTCACGCGTCGCCGGACCGGAGACGCGGATCACGCAGATCGCGCCGCCGATCGCCGAGGACGGGGCAAATACGGTATCAAACGTTTCGATCATAACAGTTGGATGCCGGACGTTTCCGCCCGGTATAAGACAAGACCGCCTTGCGGCGGTCAAAGGTTCGTTATCGGTCCGGCGTGATGATGACGCGGCGGTTCGGCTCCTCGCCCTCGCTGTGCGTCGTGACGCCCTTGAAGCTCTGCAGTGCGGAATGCAGCACGCGGCGTTCGTACGGATTCATCGGCTCCATCGCGATCGACCGACCGGTGCGCGCGACCTGCGCTGCGTTCTTTCTCGCAAGGCGGCGAAGCGTTTCTTCGCGGCGGCGGCGATATCCCTCGGTATCCACGGATACGCGGCGATAGCCGTTTTCCTTGCGGTCCTTATTCATGTACAGCGAAACGATATACTGGATCGCGTCGAGCGTCTCGCCCCGTCTGCCGATCAGCAGTCCGTCGGTTTCGGAAACGATGTTGAGCCGCAGCCCGTCCTCGGTCTCCGCCGCTTCGACGGTCGCTTCGATTTTCATATTCCGAAGCAGTTCTTTCAGGAAGATCGCCGCATCGTTCTCCTTCGCAAGCTCTTCGCTGTATACGATCTCGGGAACTTCCGGCTGTTTCTCCGCGCGTTCACGCTTTTCGCCGCGGCCGCGCTTGTCGCTGTGCTTCTCCGTGCGTTCGCGGTTCGGCTCGCTGTGCTTCGGGCGCTCGCTCTTGCGTTCGTGCGCAGCTGCGACTTCCGCTTCAAAGTTCGGGACGACCGGTACTTCACGCTCGGTCAGACGCACGATCGCGTTCTTCGCGCCGATGCCGAACAGTCCCTTGCTCTCTTTCTGTACGATCTCCGTATCGACTTCGTCGATCGTCAGTCCCATTTCGTTGAGACCGTGAAAGATCGCCTCGTCGATGTTTCGGCCGGAGAATTCCATACTCCTCATTTTTTCACTACCTCCATAGGTTCGGATTGCAATTTTTTGACGACCGTCGCGTTGATGATCAGGGTCACCGCCAGCGAGAAGATGTTGGAGAAGATCCAGTAGAACGCAAAGGTCGAATCATAGCGGTAGCAGAAGAATACAGACATCAGCGGCATGAGGTACGTCATCCACTTGCCCATGTTCTGCGTCTGCGCCGCCGGATCGTTCTGATCCTGTTTGTCCGGATTCGCCGGCTTCGGCTGGCTCTTCTGCATGATCCAGGAAGACAGGAACGTCGTGGCGCCCGCCAGGATCGGCAGAATCGCGTAGCCGTTGGACATGCTCTCGTATGCGCCGCCGATCAGCTTCGCGTTGGACGTGATCGGAAGCACGAACGATTCATACGCCTGCAAAAACGCTTTGCCGCCGTCGTTCGCGAGCACGTATTCGATCGCTCCGTTTTCGCCGGTCGTGATCGTGAAGAAATGCAGCTTGTACAGGATCTGATTCAGCACATCCGCATGCTGCTCGTAGAAGATAAAATTCTTGACGTTGTTGGTCGCCGCGAAGGTGGACCAGAACTCGCTTCCCTTCATCAGGGTGCTGCCCGCGGAAAGGTTGTCCGGTCTCCAGATGTTGGTGATCCAGAGGAAACGGAACCCTTCGAACGTCTGTGCGCCGTTGCCGTCTGCGATGTCGATCATCAGCTTCAGCGTCTGCTGGTTCGACCACGCACGGAACGCTTCGAAGAACATGAACAGCAGGGGCAGCATGATGAGCATCGGCAGGCAGCCGCCGAGTGTCGAAACGCCGTGCTCCTTCATGAACTTTCTCTGTTCCGTATTCAGTCTCTGCGGATCGTTGCCGTATTTCTTTTTCAGCTTATCGAGATCCGGCTGAATCTTTTGCATCTGGATCGAGGATTTTCTCGATTTGACGTCGGAAAAGACCGTCAGAAGCTTGATGCCGAGCGTGAACAGAAGGATCGTCAGCACAACGACCCAGCCGCCGCCGGAAAACAGCGTGCTCATCTGTTCGTAGACCCAGTTCATTGCCTGATACAGCCATTTCACCAGGAAAAAGGATGTAGTCATGAAATGCTCTCCTTATGTTTTTTCGGTTCCGGAACGGGATCGTATCCGCCCTTCATGAACGGATTGCAGCGCAGAATGCGCCAGATCGCAAGTCCCGTGCCCTTGATGACCCCGTGCTTTTGGATCGCCTCCATTGCGTATTCCGAGCAGGTAGGCGTATAGATGCAAGCGTTCGGCAGCAGCGGCGAAATATGCCGCTTATAGAATCGAAGCAGTGCGATCAGGATCCGTTTCACGACTCGCTCACCCACACGCCCGCACGTTTCAAAAGCGTTTCGGTCTGCTGCCGCAGCTCCGCAAAAGGCGCCGTCGGCACGTCCGGCTTTGCAATCAAGATGATGTTGCATCCGCCTCTGATGTTGTTCACCATGGAAGCGACGCATGCGCGCATCCGCCGTTTCGCCCGATTTCGCTGTACGCTGTTGCCGACCCGCTTCGACACCGAAAAGCCGATGCGGACCGTTTCATTGCGGCTCTTGGCACATACCAGCGTCATCAGCGGCGTGCTCTGCGAACGTCCGACGCGGTATGTGTAGCGGAACTCTTTATGCCGTTTCAGCGAATAGGATCGATCCACCGAATGCGTGTTCCCCCAGAAAAGCAACATACGGCAAGCGAAATGCCTGCCGCAAGCGCCTCTGTCTCTGCATAGGTTGTTGGGACTTCTGTCCGAGTACGCAAAATTACGCGCTCAGCTTCTTGCGGCCCTTTGCGCGTCTGCGCTTCAGTACGTTACGACCGTCCGCAGTCGCCATACGCTTGCGGAAACCGTGAACCTTGCTGCGCTGTCTCTTCTTGGGCTGATAGGTACGTACCATATCTTACACCTCTTTCTTCCGAATATTGTGATGGCGCATAACGCCAAATTAACCTTTCCCATTATAGAGGACGGTCCCGGAAATGTCAAGCGAAATTTTTCGCAAACGCCCGGTCTATTCCTTTTCCGCCGTAAAGCCGAACGGATTGGCGATACGCTCCTTCTGCCAGAACGTGATCGCATGGCGCCACAGCGCGTACGCGTGGATCCGGTCGTGCCAGATGATGCGCCGCATGAGCTTGCGAAGCGTCCACAGCTCGCCGTCCGGCGCCTCGTGCACCCGCGCGAACAGGAAGTTCGGCGACGATTCGATCGCACGGAACAGGCGTCTGCGATTCTCCGAAAGTCCGCCCTCGTTCTCGAACGCAATGCCGAGACCGTTCGCATAATAGGAAAGCGTGCGGTTCGTATGCTCCGCCGTTTCACGCGCGGAACACGGAATCTTGCCGTAGAACGTGCGGCGTGATTTTCTGAGCGCACGATCCTTTTGCGGGATCGACGCAACAAGTTTTTCGAAATCCTGTGCCGAGCGGATGCAGAGCTGTTTTTTCTGCGTATACTCGGTCATATCCATCGGCAGCCGTTCCGACGGGAACAGCACGTCGCTGTCTGCATCCTCGACGGCAAGTTCCGTCTTATATGCATGCGTCACGACAAAATCCGATTCCGCAAGGTCCGGCATCGGCGCGCCGTACGCCCACTTTGCGAACACCGAAAGCGATTTCGGGAACTTTTCGAGCGCTCTCGACACCGTTTCGCCGCGCGCATACGCACCGGGATACGCGTCCGCCCACAGCATGGCGCCGCGCTCGTTGTATTCCGCTATGACCTCGATGTGTGCCATTTATCTGTTCTCTGCCTTTCTGATGCGTGCAATGATCTCGTTCGCCTTCGCGTAGACCGCTTCCGGATCCACGTCGAACGTGTACGCGCCGCGCTCATAGAGGATCTTTCCCGCGACCATCGTCAGCGCGACGTTTGCCTTGCTGCCGCTGTATACGACGTTCTTTGCAATGTTGTTGAGCGGCTGCATGTTCGGCATGTGCAGATCGATCATGCACAGATCCGCCTGCTTGCCGACCGCAAGGCAGTCGCAGTCCTCCAGCCCCATCATGCGAGCGCCGACCGAGCAGGCCGAACGCAGCACATGCACGGCGTCCGCCGCCGCCGCGCCGACGGTCAGCTTCTGCAGACCCGAAACGAGGAACATTTCGCGGAAGAAATCGAGACAGTTGTTGCTCGCCGGTCCGTCGGTCCCGATCGCAACCGGTATGCCCGCTTCGTAATACGTTTCGATCGGCGCAACGCCGCTCGAAAGCTTCACGTTGGAGCCCGCATTGGTGCAGACATAGAGCCCGCGCTCCTGCATGATCTCGATATCGCCCGCCATCGGGAATACCATGTGGAACCCGCCGCCGCCGCAGCGGAACATGCCCAGCGAATCAAGATACGCGATCGGGGACATCCCCGTGCGTCCGATGCAGTCCTCGACTTCGGCCGCGGTCTCCGACAAATGCGTAAAGACCGGCTCCTTAAGTTCCTGTGCGAGCGCGGCAAGGTCCCTGAGCAGCGGTTCGCTCGTGGTGTATTCGGCATGGAAGCCGAGCCGGCACGATACGAGCGGATCATAGCGGTTCAGCAGCTCAAAGTCGCGTTTTGTCGACTCCGCCGTGCCGCCGAAATCGTTTGCCGCGCCGCAGATCACGAAACGGAAGCCCGTATCGCGGGCGCATTCGGCGATCCGGTCCACATGATAATACATATCGAACGCCGCCGTGATGCCGCCCGAAACGTATTCAAGCACGGCAAGCTTGGTCAGATCATAGATGTCGTCGCCTGTCAGGTGCGCCTCCATCGGGAAGCAATCCTCATGCAGCCACTGCTGCAGAGGCTTGTCGTCTGCAAAGGAGCGCAGAAACGTCATCGCAGAATGCGTGTGCGCGTTCTTGAAGCCGGGCAGGATCAGATTGCCTTTGCAGTCGATCTCACGGTCGAATGCAAGCGGCTCGCGTCCCTTCGGGTCGCCGATCCATGCGATCCGGTCGCCGCTCGTCCAGAGTTCGCCCTCGATGATCGTCGCTTCTTCGGTCCGGAACGGAAGAATACGTGCGTTCTTAAAACGAATGTTCATGCCTGCTCCCCTTTGCCTGTTTTGTATTTTTCAGTATACCACAGGATGTGCCGCAAGTGGATGAACAATCTATGAAACATATGCATGCGGCGCTTGTTCAGATCGCGCACGTATTTTATATTTTCCAAAAAGCACCGCAGGGTTTGACACGGATTGGCGCAAATATTATAATGAATTGATTGGCAATTCCAATATTGTTTGCAGGAAGGAACAAGTATGAATCATCTTACGGAAAACATTCGTCACGTCACCCTGGACGGGGAATCGCTGAAGATCGAACAGGTCGTTGCCGTCGCGCGGTTTCGCGCGAAGGTATCGCTGTCCCCGAAGACCTTTGCACGCATCGACGCGTCGCGCGCGCTGGTCGACAAGATCGTCGCGGAAGGCCGCACGGTATACGGCATCTCGACCGGCTTCGGCGAGTTTTCGAAGATCACGATCTCGAGCGATAAGAGCGCACAGCTACAAGAAAACCTGATCCTGTCCCATTGCGTCGCCGTCGGCGAGCCGCTGAACGAGGAGACCGTGCGCGCCATGATGCTGCTTCGCGCAAACGCGCTGTCGAAAGGCAATTCCGGCATCCGCAGAGCGCTGATCGAAACGCTGATCGGCATGCTGAACAAGGGCGTGCACCCCGTGATCCCGGAGCAGGGATCCCTGGGCGCTTCGGGCGATCTCGCGCCGCTCGCGCATATGGCTCTGGTCCTTTTGGGACGCGGCGAAGCGATCTATAAAGGCAAGCGCATGTCCGGCGCCGAAGCGATGGCAAAAGCAAAGCTTCCGACGTTCCATCTGCTTGCGAAAGAGGGTCTTGCGCTGATCAACGGCACGCAGTGCATGACGGCAGTCGGCACGCTCGCATGGTATGATCTGAACCGTGCCGCCGTACTCGCGGACATCACGGCTTCCATGACGATGCAGGCGCTGACAGGACTGATGTCCGCGTTCGATCCGCGCATCCATGCGGTGCGCGCGCACGCCGGACAGAGTCTGGTCGCAAAGAACATGCGCACGATCTGCGCAGGCAGCGCTTCGATGGAGCGCAACCGGAATCTCCGCGTGCAGGACGCCTATGCGCTGCGCTGCATCCCGCAGGTGCACGGAGCGGTGCGTGACGCGCTCGCGCATGTGAGAAACGTGCTTTCGACTGAACTGAACTCCGTCACCGACAACCCGATCCTGTTCCTTGACGACGAAAGCGTCATTTCGGGCGGCAACTTCCACGGCGAGCCGATCGCGCTTGTGATGGACTATCTGTCCGTCGCGGCATCCGAGCTTGCGAACATTTCCGAGCGCAGAATGGAGCGCATGGTCAATCCCGCGCTCAGTAACGGCCTTCCCGCGTTCCTCGCGCCCGACGGCGGCATCAACTCCGGCTACATGATCTGTCAGTATTCGGCGGCGTCCCTCGTGAGCGAGAACAAGGTCTTTGCGCATCCGGCAAGCGTTGACTCGATCCCGTCCTCCGCAAACCAGGAGGATCATGTTTCGATGGGCACGACCGCCGCGCGCAACTGCCGCCGCATCGTGAACAATCTGTACTCCGTGCTCGCCTTTGAGCTGATGGCGGCGGTACAGGGCATCGACCTTCGCAAGACCTGCGAGCTCTCCCCTGCACAGCAGGGCGTGTACGACAAGGTCCGCGCCGTCGTGCCGTTCTATGCAAAGGATGAAGAGATCCACCCGATGATCGAAGCGATGAACAAGCTGATCCGTTCCGGCGCGATCGAAAACGACGTCAAGCTGGAGCTTTCCGATTTCCATTGATTCTAATTAGGAGGTTTTTATGGACTGTGTATTGAAGCTGGACCGGCTTCCCGAAAAGAAGCCCTTTATCGAAGGCATTCGCCGTGCGCCGCGCCGTGACTCCGTGCTTTCGGAGCACGACATGGAGATCGCGCTGAAGAACGCGTTGCGCTACATCCCGGAGCAGTTTCACGAGGAGCTTGCGCCGGAATTCATGGAAGAGCTCAAGACCCGCGGACGCATTTACGGCTACCGCTTCCGTCCCGAGGGACGGCTCTGGGGCAAGCCGATCGACTGCTATGAGGGCAAGTGCATCGAGGGCAAAGCGTTTCAGGTCATGATCGACAACAACCTCGACTTCGAGGTCGCGCTCTATCCCTACGAGCTCGTCACCTACGGCGAAACCGGCCAGGTCTGCCAGAACTGGATGCAGTATCTGCTGATCAAGCAGTACCTGAAGGAGCTGACGAACACGCAGACGCTCGTCATCGAATCGGGCCATCCGCTGGGCGTCTTCCGTTCGCACGAGAACGCGCCGCGCGTCATCCTCACAAACGGTCTGATGGTCGGCATGTTTGACAACCCTGCCGATTTCAACCGCGCCGCCGCAATGGGCGTTGCGAACTACGGTCAGATGACCGCGGGCGGCTGGATGTACATCGGACCGCAGGGCATCGTGCACGGCACATTCAACACGCTTCTGAACGCGGGCAGACTGAAGCTCGGCATCCCGAAGGACAAGGATCTCGCCGGCCGCCTGTTCGTTTCGGCAGGTCTCGGCGGCATGAGCGGCGCGCAGGGCAAAGCGGCGGAGATCGCAGGCGCGGCCGCGATCATCGCGGAGGTCGATTACTCGCGCATCGAAACGCGCTACAAGCAGGGCTGGGTCAGCAAAGTCAGCGACGATCTCGCAACCTGCGTCGCATGGGCACAGCAGGCGCAGAAGGACGGCAAGCCGCTGGCGATCGCCTATCACGGCAACGTTGTCGACCTGCTGCACTACCTCATCAACAACAATATTCACGTCGATCTCTTAAGCGATCAGACCTCCTGCCACGCGGTATACGAGGGCGGCTACTGCCCCGTCGGCGTTTCGTTCGAAGAGCGCACGCGTCTGCTCGCCGAGGATCACGAGACGTTCAAGGCGGCGGTCAATGCTTCCCTGAAGCAGCATATCGCGGCGATCGATGAGCTGAGCAAGCGCGGCACCTATTTCTTCGACTACGGCAACAGCTTCCTGAAGGCGGTCTATGACGCAGGCGTCAAGTCGATCTGCCGGAACGGCGAAAACGAGAAGGACGGCTTCGTCTATCCGTCTTACGTCGAGGATATCCTGGGTCCGCAGCTGTTCGACTACGGTTACGGTCCGTTCCGCTGGGTATGCCTGTCCGGCAAGCCCGAGGATCTCGACAGGACCGACGCGGCGGCGATGGACTGCATCGATCCGACCCGTCGCTATCAGGACCGCGACAACTGGGTCTGGGTGCGCGACGCAAAGAAGAACAAGATGGTCGTCGGCACGCAGGCGCGCATTCTCTATCAGGACGCGATGGGTCGTCTGAAGATCGCATTGCGCTTCAACGAGATGGTCCGCAACGGCGAGATCGGACCGGTCATGCTCGGCAGAGACCATCACGACACCGGCGGCACGGATTCCCCGTTCCGTGAGACGAGCAACATCAAGGACGGTTCGAACATCATGGCGGACATGGCGACGCAGTGCTTCGCGGGCAACGCCGCCAGAGGCATGAGCCTGATCGCGCTGCACAACGGCGGCGGCGTCGGCATCGGCAAATCGATCAACGGCGGTTTCGGCATGGTGCTCGACGGCAGCGAACGCGTGGACCGCATCCTGTCCTCGGCGATGCCGTGGGACACGATGGGCGGCGTGGCAAGACGCGCATGGGCGCGCAACGAAAACGCGATCGAAACCTGTCTTGCGTACAATCGTGACAACGAGGGCACCGACTGCATCACGATCCCGCATATCGCGGACGATGCGCTGGTCAAGGCAACCGTACAAAACGCATTAAAGGATTAAAGGAGATACAACTATGGCAAAATTGATGGAATGCATCCCGAACATCAGCGAAGGACGCCGGCTGGACCTTGTAGAAGAGTTTGCGGACATCGTACGCGCCGTTCCGGGCGTCACGCTGATCGACTATTCCTCCGACGCGAGCCACAACCGCTCGGTCTTCACCTTCCTCGGCGAACCGACGCAGGTCATGGAGGCGGCGTTCCGCTTCGCGCAGCATGCGGTCGAAAAAATCGATCTTCGCGTACATCAGGGCGAGCATCCGCGCATGGGCGCGGTCGACGTCATCCCGTTCGTGCCGATTCGTGACATGGACATGGCGGAGTGCGTCGAGCTGTCCAAGGTGCTCGGTCAGCGCCTGTCCGACGAGCTCGATCTGCCGGTCTTCCTGTATGAAGAAAGCGCGTCCGCACCGCACCGCAAGAACCTCGCCGCGATCCGCAAGGGTCAGTTCGAGGGCATGGCGGAAAAGGTGCTGGAAGAGCAGTGGCATCCCGACTTCGGCGGCAACCGCATCCATCCTTCCGCGGGCGTCGTCGCCGTCGGCGCACGTCAGCCGCTGATCGCATTCAACATCAATCTCGATACCTCCGACGTATCAATCGCAAAGAAGATCGCAAAGATCATCCGCGAAAAGGACGGCGGTTTCCGCGCAGTCAAGGCGCTCGGCGTGATGCTCGAGGAGCGCAACATTGCGCAGGTCTCGATCAATATGTGCGACTATAAGCAGACGCCGCTCTATCGCGTGCTCGAGTTCGTCCGCTTTGAGGCGGCGCGCTACGGCGTGCACGTGGTCGGCACCGAAATCATCGGTCTCGCGCCGATGATGGCATTCGTCAACGCGGCGGACTACTATCTGCAGATCGAAAACTTCGACGCGCAAAAACAGGTCCTGGAGTGTCATCTGCTGTGAAACGGGTCTTTTTCAACATCGGAGAACTTGCAACGGCGACCGGAACGGCCGCCGTATGCGGTTCTGCGCAAAGTGAAGTAAAAAAACTTCACGGCGCATGGCTGCTCGAGGAAAACGGCACGATCCTGCAGACGGGAGAAAGCGCCGCACCCGATGCGGACGAATCGATCGACTGCGGCGGCAGGCTCGTCACGGCAGGGCTTGTGGACTGCCACACGCATCTGGTGTTCGGCGGCTGGCGCGAGCACGAGCTTGCGATGAAGCTTGCGGGAAAGACGTATCTTGAGATCCTCGCGGCGGGCGGCGGCATTCTTTCGACCGTACGCGAAACGCGTCGGGCGAGCGAGGATGCGCTCTGTGAAAAAACGCGTACGCTGATGACGGAGATGCTCCGCCACGGCACGACGGCGCTGGAGATCAAGAGCGGCTACGGGCTCGATCTTGAGACCGAGCGCAAGCAGCTGCGCGTCATTCGCCGGCTGCAGGAGGAGAATCCGGACATTGCGGCAACGTTTTTAGGCGCGCATGCATTTCCCGAAGGCATGGATCATGAAGCGTACGTCGATCTTCTGTGCAGCGAAATGATCCCCGAGATCGCGAAGGACGGGATCGCGCAGTTTTGCGACGTATTCTGCGACGACGGCGTGTTCACCGCCGAACAGTCGGAGCGCATCCTGCTTGCGGGAAAGCGCTTCGGCATGACGCCGAAAATGCACGCCGACGAGATCAAGGAGATCGGCGGCACGCAGGCGGCGGCGCGCGTCGGCGCGATCAGCTGCGACCATCTGTCCGAGACCGGAGCGGAAGGCATACAGGCGCTGAAGGACGGCGGCGTGATCGCGGTCATGCTCCCCGCCACGTCGTTTTATCTCAAAAAACCGTACGGCGATTTCCGCGGCATGATCGATGCCGGCGTTGCCGTTGCGGTGGCGACCGACATGAACCCCGGCTCCACGCCGAACCTCTCTCTGCCATTCGCGATGACGGCGGGCTGTCTGTACGGACGGCTGACGCCGGAAGAAGTGCTCACGGGCGCGACGCTGAACGGCGCGGCGGCGATCGGCATGGCGTCCCGTCTCGGCACGCTCGAACCCGGCAAGCAGGCGGACCTCGTGGTGTGGGACGCCGACAATCTCGATCAGCTGATCTATCGCTACGGAACCAACCGTGCGGCCGCCGTCTACAAGCGCGGCGCGCGCATGGCATAACCTCAATCAGACATTACCGAAAGGAGACAACAGAATGGAACGTTTAACGGATTTGACCGTCTCGACCTTTACGGACGTTTTGGCAAGCGACGCCCCGGCGCCCGGCGGCGGCTCGGTCGCTGCGCTGTTCGGCGCGTGCGGCGCGGCGCTCGGCGTGATGACGACGAACCTGACGATCGGCAAAAAGAAATATGCGGACCTGTGGGAGCACGCGGAGCTCATCAACAAGCAGGGACAGCCGCTGATTCCCGCATTTTTGGAGGCGGTGGATGCGGATACGCAGGCGTTCAACCGTCTCATGGACGCCATGCATCTTCCGAAGGACACGGACGAAGAGAAAGCGGCGCGCAGAGCCGCAATGCAGGAAGCGACCAAGGAAGCGGTGCAGATGCCCTTCCATACGCTGTCGCTCTGTAAGGAAACGATCGATCTCGTCGAAGCGCTCGTCGGAAAGATCAACCCGAACTGTGCGAGCGACCTCGGCGTCGGTGCGGCGGCCGTCGAAGCGGCGGCGCGCGGCGCATGGCTGAACATCAACATCAATCTTCTGTCGATCACGGATGAAACATATGTCCGCGAAACATTCGGAAAGGCAAAGGCAATGTACAGCGACGTGATCGCACGCGCCGAACGCGCGTTTGCGGCGATCGAAGCAGATTGTTTGCCCGCGTGCAACCAAACCGAGGGTTAAGCAGTATTATAGGCAAACGAAGAAAGGAGTTCATTCCATGAAACGCTTGCTATGTATGATCCTTACGGGTCTTATGCTTTTCTCTGCGGCATGCACCGCAGCTCCCGCAGTTCAGGTTCCGGAGGTACCGACCGATGTGCCCGAAACGCAGCCGACCGACGTGTCGGCAGACGAACCGGACGAGGCGCCGACCGATGAGCCCGAAGCGCCGATCACGATACAGCCGATCGAGGATCCTCCGATCGATCTGACCGATCCGATCCTGCCGATCGATGAACCGACCGGCGAAACAGCGGACGTCGGCGGTTACGCGGACTTTTCCTCGCTGCTCTCGGCGACGCTGCTCGACGGCAGACGGAACCGCAATCTCTCGCCGATCAGCGTGTGGCTTGCGATGGCGATGGTCGCCGAAGGTGCAAACGGCGAGACGCAGGCGGAGCTTCTGAAGCTGCTCGGCTGCAAGACGATCGAAGACCTTCGCAAGGCATGTGCCGCAATGCTCAAGACGCTTTCCGTCGAGGATGAGGGATGCGTGCTTGACGTGCACAATTCGCTCTGGATGGCGGAAGCGATCGGCGGCATGCCGGTGCATTTCCATGAAGACTTCTTGTCCGTGCTCGGCGATACCTACCGTTCCGAGGCGAACACGGTCGACTTCAGCAACTTCACCGCAGGGCAGCAGATCGCCGAATGGATCACCGAACAGACCCGCGGCAAGATCGAAGTCGATCCTCAGGCGATGCGCTTTGATCCCATGACGATCGCAGTGCTCATCAATACGATCTATCTGAAGAGCGGCTGGACCGACCCGTTCGATACCCTGCTCACCGAGCAAGGCGTCTTTTACGGGACTGATCCCGAAACCGGTGATCAAACAGAGATCACGGTCGACTATATGCATCGCTCGGATCGCAACGTGACGATCACGCAGGGCGACGGATGGCTTCGCTACCGCGTGTATCTGAACACGGTCGGCTATATCTCATTCGTTCTACCGGATGAGGGCATTTCGCTTGACCGGCTGCTCGGCAGTCCCGAGGCGATCGATAAGCTGCTGCACAAAGGCATCGACAAGACCTGCAACGTCAGTCTGCAGATCCCGAAGTTCTCTTTCCAGGATAAGATGGAGCTCACCGCGATCCTGCATTCGCTCGGTCTCGAGCACTGCTTCAGCGACGACGCGGACTTCTCCCGCATGTCCGATCCGAATTGCAGGATCGACAGCGTGCTGCAGCAATCCTATATCGGCGTCGACGAAAACGGCGTGGAAGCAGCTGCATATACGATGGTTTCGATGCGGGCGACCGGGTACTTCAATCCCGTTGAGCTCGAAACGATCGAATTCCACCTCACCCGCCCGTTCTTCTACTCGATCGAAACGTATGACGGCGACGTGCTTTTCATCGGCACCGTCACCACGCCGAACGCCGCGGAGAACGTGCACAAATAAGCCAAAACAAATCAGGGCTGTCGGAAATCCCGACAGCCCGTTATTTTGTTCAGCGGCGGTCTTTGACCATCGTCAGCGCGATGCGCTTTTTCTTCTCATCCACGTCCACGACCCAGACCTTGACGACGTCGCCGACCTTGACCGCTTCGGACGGATGGCGGATAAAGCGTTCCGACATGCGCGAGATGTGCACGAGCCCGTCCTGATGCACGCCGATATCCACGAACGCACCGAAATCGATGACGTTGCGCACGGTGCCCGAAAGCTCCATGCCCGGTTTGAGATCCTTGATGTCCAGCACATCCGTGCGCAGCACCGGCTTCGGCAGATCGTCGCGCGGGTCGCGTCCCGGTTTCTGCAGTTCCGACAGGATGTCGCGCAGCGTCGGGATCCCGATCCCCGCCTTTTCGGCGAGCGTTTCAAGCCCGTACGCCTTCGCACGTTCTCCGACGTCGCGGATACCGCCCTTCACATCGCCGCCCGTATATCCGAGCGCAGAGAGCACCGTCTTTGCCGCTTCATAGCTTTCGGGGTGCACGGCGGTCGCGTCCAGCGGGTTTTTGCTGTCGCGCACGCGCAAAAAACCGGCACACTGTTCGAACGCCTTCGGTCCGAGCTTCGGCACCTTCTTCAGCGCCGCCCTGGACGGGATTCCGTTTTCCTCGCGGAAGGCGACGATGCTCTTTGCGAGCGTCGGTCCGATGCCCGCCACATGCGACAGCAGTGCCGCGGACGCCGTGGAAACCTCAACGCCGACCAGATTCACGCACTGTTCCACCACACCGTCGAGCGCAGCGGTCAGCTCGTTCTGTTTGAGGTCGTGCTGATACTGCCCCACGCCGATCGCCTTCGGTTCGATCTTGACCAGCTCCGCAAGCGGATCCTGCATTCTGCGCGCGATGGAAACGGCGCTGCGCTGCGTCACGTCAAAGTCCGGAAACTCCTCCGCCGCAAGCTTGCTCGCCGAATAAACGGATGCGCCCGCCTCGCTGACGATCATGTATGCGACGCCGGGCAGTTCCGGCAGAAGATCCACGATAAACTGCTCGCTCTCGCGGCTCGCCGTCCCGTTGCCGATCGCGATCGCGCTGACGCCGTACTGCGATACGAAACGCTTGATCAGCTTCGCCGCGGCCGCCTTGCCCGCCTCGCTGCCGGGCAGCGTAAAGAAACCGACGCCGGTGTCAAGCACCTTGCCGTTTTCATCCACGACCGCAAGCTTGCAGCCCGTGCGGAACCCGGGATCCACGCCGAGCGTGACCTTGCCGCGGATCGGCGGCTGCATCAACAGCTGATGCAGGTTCTCGGAAAAGACCTTGATCGCGGATTCGTTCGCGCGATCGGTCAAAAGGCTCCGGACCTCCCGTTCAAGCGACGGAAACAGCAGCCGGCTCCATGCGTCGTCGCACGCCGCTGCAACCTGCTCCGATGCAGGGGTCGTTCCGTTCACAAACATATTGCGCACGGTCCGCATACAGCGCTCCTCCGGCGCTTCGACCGAAACCTTCAGAAACGCCTCGCGCTCGCCGCGGTTGATCGCCAGAACACGATGCGCCGCGATCGTCTGCACCGGCTCGCGAAACGCATAATAGTTGCTGTATACGCTGTCCTCATCCTTTGCGGCTTCGGTTTTCACAACGCCCTCGCGCATCAGGATCGCGCGGAGCGTCTTGCGCAGGCTCGCCTCGTCGCTGATCGCTTCGGCAATGATGTCGCGCGCGCCGGCAAGCGCCGTCTGCGCGTCCGGGATCTCCTTTTCGGGATCCACATACGCCCTTGCCTGTGCCTCCGGATCGCCGGCATTCTGCCGGATCAGCCATGTCGCAAGCGGCATGAGACCGCGTTCCTTCGCAACGCTTGCGCGCGTACGGCGCTTCGGGCGGAACGGACGGTAAAGGTCCTCGAGTTCCGAAAGCGTCGCCGCATCGGCGATCTTTTTGCGCAGCGTCTCCGAAAGCACGCCCTGCTCGGTCAGCGCTTTTGTGATCTCGTCACGCCGTTTTTGCAGGCTGCGCAGGCGTTCAAGGTGCTCCGACAGATCCCGCAGCTGCTGATCGTTCAAAGAGCCCGTGGCTTCCTTGCGATACCGCGCGATGAACGGGATCGTGTTTCCCGCGTCCAGAAGTTCCGTCGCCGCCTGCACCTGCGAAGGACGAAGCGATAATTCCCGTGCCAATGTTTCGATCATGGTATCCATGTGATTTCCTCTTTCCGTTCTGCCGTCTCAGAAATGACGGCTGCAGTTGATCAAATAAGAATCGTCAAAGGCATGCAGTTCGCCGAGCATGA
>ONMC01000040.1 GCA_900318745.1 uncultured Eubacteriales bacterium | reverse complement strand
CAGTTTCTTTTCGGAAGGTTTTTTGTTTGCCTGAAGCGCACGTTCCGCCGACGCATGGTGGTGAGTAAGTGTGCCCTTCCGGAGAAAAACCGAGCTCCCCTTGTCAGGGGAGCTGTCGAGGCTTGCCGAGACTGAGGGGTAGTCAGGAAACTACCCTCCCGTCTCGCTTCGCGAACCACCCTCCCTGACAAGGGAGGGTCGAAACGTGTACCGGTTTGAAAACCACCCTTTTCAGAATAGCGCTTCCGGCTCCTTTTTGTTATGCGTCGGTGTCGATCACGTAGCCGTATGTTTCGGAGAGCACTTTTGCATGCTGCGGGCCGGTGATATGCCGCTCATCGATCACGCGGAAGTCAGCGGCGAGCGGATCCGGCAGAAGATCATAAAAGAGCAGGTTTGCGCCTGCGCGGATCGCGGCGTCGTTCGCCTCCGGATCGGACAGCCCTTTTCTGAGATCGGCGCCCGGCTGCTGCGCGGTGATACGGATCGCGGGAAGCATCAGCCGCAGGATCGCGATCTCCTTATAGAGCTTTTCAAGGCTGCCGCGGTGATGCGTCTCAAAGAGCGGCGTGTTCATCGCGGGCAGGTACGGAATGACCGGCGCCCAACAAATGCCGAGCCGTTTCATCAGCAGGATGTCGTCGGCAAGCTCTTCCGCTGTCTGTCCCGGCCAGTCGACGATGTTGCCGGACGCAAGCGGCAGTCCGAGCGCCCGGATCGTCTCGATCGACTCCATGCGGCGGGCGAACGTTGTCGACGGGTTCATGCGGTTGAAGCTTTCGGGATCGGACATCTCAAATTTCAGCACGTATTCGTCCGTGCCGGCGGCTTTCAGCTCCTCGTATCGTGCGCGATCGAACTCGCCGCAGGCAAGCGAAACAAACATCCCCGCATCCTTCAGGCTTCTCACGATGTGCAAAAGCCCGTCGAACCCGTATTTCGGGTCCTCGCCTGCGATCAGAAAGATGCGTCGATAGCCGTGCGCCGCGGCGTTTGTGCCGAGCGCGATCACATCCTCCGGCGCGATGCGAAAGCGTTTCAGCGTACCGTTGCCCGCACGCATGCCGCAGTACAGGCATTGGTTTTTGCACACGTTTGTATAGCCGATCATGGCGCTTAAAAGAACGCGTCTGCCGAACTGCGCTTCGCGCACGCGCCCGGCTTCGGGCAGCACATCGCGTAAAAACGCTTCCTCCGGCATGTTCAGAATTTCCAGAATATCCTGTTTTGTCTCGATCATATGACTCCCCCTCCGTTTCCAACACAATACCACCGAACCGCGCTGCTGTCAAACACGGTGACATTCTCGAATACGCCCCGGACGAACCGGAAACGGAAAACGAACCTGTACAAAATGAACAAAGCCCCCGCGACTGCGGGGGCTTTTGTGATACGATGCTTATAATCCCATTTCCTTCTTGACTTCGCCGAAGCACTTGACGGCGAAATCGAGGTCCTCCTTGGTGTGACCCGCGGAGATCTGCGTGCGGACGCGCGCCTTACCCATCGGCACGACCGGGTAAGAGAAGCCGGTCACGTAGACGCCCTTATCGAGCATGCGGTTTGCAAACTCCTGCGCGACCTTGGCGTCATAGAGCATGATCGGAACGATCGGATGCTCGCCGGGCAGCAGGTCGAAACCGAGCTTTTCCATTTCTCTGCGGAAATAGTTCGCGTTCGCATGGACGCGGTCGCGAAGCTCCGTGGATGCTTCCAGCAGGTCGATCGTCTTCATCGTCGCGGCGCAGATCGCGGGCGCGAGCGTGTTACTGAACAGATACGGACGGGAGCGCTGACGGAGAAGGTCGATGATCTCCTTCTTCGCTGCGGTGTAGCCGCCGGATGCGCCGCCCAGCGCTTTTCCGAAGGTGCCGGTGATGATGTCGACTCTGCCCATCACGCCGCAATGCTCCGCGGTGCCTCTGCCGTGTTCGCCCATGAAGCCGACTGCGTGCGAATCGTCGACCATGACGAGCGCGTCATACTGTTCCGCGAGGTCGCAGATGCCCTTGAGGTTTGCGATATAGCCGTCCATGGAGAACACGCCGTCGGTTGCGATCAGCTTGATGCGGCAGTCCTTTGCTTCCTCGAGCTTCGCCTTCAGGTCTTCCATGTCGTTGTTGTGATAACGGAGACGCTTTGCCTTGCAAAGACGCACGCCGTCGATGATCGACGCGTGGTTCAGTTCGTCACTGATGACCGCATCTTCCGGTCCGAGCAGCGTTTCAAAGAGACCGCCGTTTGCGTCGAAGCACGAGGAGTACAGGATCGCATCCTCCATGCCCACGAACTTCGCGATGCGCGCTTCGAGCTGCTTATGGATCTCCTGCGTGCCGCAGATGAAGCGGACGGACGAAAGACCGAAGCCCCATTCGTCATAGCTCGCCTTTGCCGCGGCGATCAGTTCGGGGTTGTCGGAAAGTCCCAGATAGTTGTTCGCGCACATGTTGACGACGCCCTTTGCCTTCGTGGTGTCGATGCGGCTTCTTTGCGGGGTCGTGATGATGCGCTCTTCCTTGTACGTGCCCGCCTCGCGGATCGCGTCAAGCTGTTCGCGGTAGATCGAATATGCTTTCTTCATTGGTTTTTTCCTCCGTTATTTCTTTGTCCAGTCAAAGATAACCTTGCCGGAATTGCCGGAATGCATGGCCTCGAAGCCTTTTTCAAACTCGGTGTAGTGGAAACGGTGCGTGATGACCGGATGCAGATCGAGACCGCCCTGCACCATATAGGACATCTGATGCCAGTTATCCATCTTGCGCCCGTAAATGCCCTGCAGCGTCAGTCCCTTGCCGATGATGAGGTTCATATCGAGAGAGATCGGACCGTTGCCAAGACCCAAAAGCGAGACCTTGCCGCCGTTGCGCATGACAGAAAGCAGCTGCTTAAAGGCGGCACCCGAGCCGGACATTTCAAGACCGACATCGAAACCCTCGACGAGTCCCTGCTGCTTCATGACTTCCTGCAGATCTTCCTTAGCGACATTGACCGCGGCATCCGCGCCCATCTTGCGGGCGAGATCAAGACGGTACTCGTTCATATCGGTAATGACGACGCGGCGCGCGCCGGCATACTTGCAGATGCCGCAGGCGATCACGCCGATCGGACCTGCGCCGGTGATCAGCACGTCCTCGCCGACGAGGTTGAACATCAGCGCGGTGTGCGTAGCGTTGCCGAACGCATCAAAGAAGGCGACGACGTCCTCGTCCAACTGCGGGTCAATAATGATGACATTCTTTTCCGGAATGCAGACGTATTCCGCGAACGCGCCGTCGCGATCCACGCCGACGCTCTTCGTGTTCTTGCACCATTGGATATTTCCCGTATGGCAGTTGCGGCAATGGCCGCAGGTGATGTGTCCCTCACCGGATACGCGCATGCCGACGGTCAAGCCGGTAACACCCGCGCCGAGCGCTGCGATCTCGCCGACGTATTCGTGACCGATGACCATCGGCGGCTTTACATGCTCTGCAGACCACGGCGTCCAGTCATAGATATGCACGTCCGTGCCGCAGATCGCGGTCTTGTGAACCTTGATCAGCACTTCTCCGGGACCGGGTTCCGGAACGGGAACCCGGCGCAGTTCGAGACCGACGCCCGCAACGGGTTTGACGATCGCATCCATCATTTTCGGTATCATTCGTTTATTCCTCCTTGGAATATTTCGCAATCATTTTACCACGCGGGCACGGGTTTTTCCATCCTTTTTTTGCCCGCAAGCGGCAAAACGTCCCGAACCGTGCTGCTGTGCGGTTCGGGACCTGTTTCATTACATATGTCCGATCTCGATCGACCAGCCGTAGGGATCCTTTACACGGCCCCACTGGATGTCGGTGAGCGTCTTGTAAGCATAGGAGCTGATCGGTCCGATCTCGCCGTTGTTGATGATCATGACCTTGTCGCCCCATTCGAGCTTGCCGACAGGCGAGATGACCGCCGCGGTGCCGGTGCCGAAGACCTCGTTGAGCTTGCCCGCGTCGTACGCGTCGGCGACTTCCTGGATCGCGATCTTGCGCTCGGTGACCTTATAGCCCTTCGACTTTAAGATCTGGATCATCGACTTACGCGTGATGCCGGAAAGGATGCTGCCGTCGAGTTCCGGGGTGACGACTTCGCCGTCGATGACGAAGAAGATGTTCATTGCGCCGACTTCGCCGACGTACTTCTTTTCGACGCCGTCAAGCCACAAAACCTGCGAATAGCCCTTCTTGTGCGCGATTTCCTGCGCGAGCATCGAGGATGCATAATTGCCGCCGGTCTTTGCAAAGCCGGTGCCGCCGCGGACTGCGCGGACGTATTCTTCCTCGACATAGATCGGAACGGGCTTCAGACCGCTCTCATAGTATGCGCCGGACGGGCTTAAGAGCACCATGTAGAGGTAGCTGTCCGCTTCCTTGACGCCGAGCTTGGACTCGTTGCCGATGACCATCGGGCGGATGTACAGCGACGCGCCGGGATCGGACGGGATCCAATCCTTATCGAGCATGACGAGCTCCTTCAGGCTCTCGACGCAGAAATCGACGTCAAGCTGCGGGATGCACAGACGCTCGTTCGAAATATTCAGGCGCTTGAAGTTCTCCTCCGGACGGAACAACAGCACGCGGCCGTCTTCCGCACGATATGCCTTCATACCCTCGAACGTTTCCTGCGCATAGTGCAGAACGGTGCTTGCGGGGCTGATGCTGATCGGACCGTACGGAACGATCTTGGCGTCATGCCAGCCCTGACCTCTGTCATACTGCATGATCAGCATGTGATCGGTGAATACGCTGCCGAAGCCGAGCTTCTGACCCTTTTGCGGTTTCTCTTTCGGATGTTCCGTTTTAATAATCGTTAAACCTTGCATGATACTCTCCTTCTTTTCTGAAATTTATTGTTTTCCCGAATTTTTTGGGATATAATCAAACCATCAACCCGGAGGTGCAGTTTGAATGCTTCATGGAACCAACGCGCTGTCCGTGCGCATCGCGGACGAACTGGCGGACCGCATCGCGAGCGGTGAATTTCTTCCCGGCGACAAGCTGCCGAACGAGCCGGAGCTCAGCAAAAAGATGCAGGTGAGCCGCACAACGCTTCGCGAAGCGCTTCGCATTCTCAGCACGCGCGGACTTGTGGAAGTTCGCCGCGGTGTCGGCACCTTTGTGACGCAGAGCCGCAGCATCCACGCCGACTATGACGTGCTGAAGATCCAGGACACGAACGTCAATACGAAGGATCTCTATGAGATGCGTCTGATGTTCGAGCCGCAGGCAGCCTATTACGCTGCGCTGCGCGCAAGCGATGAGGAGCTTGAAACGATCTTCCGCTACGGCGAGCTGAACGAGCGGATGATCCGCCATCAGGACCCGCAGTGGGACGAAAGCGAACAGAATTTCCACAACTCCATCGCGTCCGCCACGCACAACCCGTTCATCACCGCGCTGCTGCCGATCTTCAACCGTGCGATCCATCACGGCATCATCCTCGCGGCGGAAGCGCCGCAGGTCGCCGAGATGACGCTGCACGATCACCGCGTGCTCATGCAGTATCTGAAGGATCGCAATCCCGAAGGTGCAAAGGCGGCAATGTATCTGCACATCATCAACACCATGCGTGCGTTTTCCATTCCGCTGGACTGATCAGTAAACGATCAGCTCCGGTGCAACCTCCACGTCGAACGGCAGCAGATCGAGGATCTGCGACTTGACGTCCACGCCCTTTCTGACCTCGGTCAGCACGAGTCCGTGCTCGCCGAGCCGGAACACGCAACGTTCGGTCACGTATACGATCTCCTGTGCGTTCTCATGCGCGTTCTGCGCGGAGAACGACAGTGCAGTCACGTTCTTTGCGAACTTCAGGAACTTGCCTTCTCTGACAATCTTCAGTCCGTCCGGACCGTCTTCGATCTCGAGACCGCCTGCGGAGAACGTCGTGCAGAAGACCACCTTGTGCGTGAACTGCGTGATATTGATAAATCCGCCGATGCCGGACAGTTTTTTCGGATGGTAGTGTCCGTTGACATTGCCCTCGCCATCGATCTCCAATGCACCGATAAAGCAGATATCCAACCCGCCTCCGTCGTACAGATCGAACTGTTCGGCGGTGGTGCAGCACGCCTGCGAACCCATCGCGGCGCCGAAAGCGAACCCGCCCGCGGGCAGACCTTTCATGGAACCGGCTTCCACGGTCAGCGCGACCTTACTGAGCATGCCGCTCTTTGCCGCTTCGACCGCAACGAACTCCGGTGCGCCGACGCCGATGTTGACGACGTGACCCGGCTGCAGTTCCTTCGCCGCGCGCTTTGCGATCAGACGCTTCGCAAGATCCTTCGGATCCTCTTTCGCATTCTCGCGCACATACGCTTCAAGCTGTTCGTCCGTCATCGGAACGTCGCCGGCATAGCGCGGATCCGAGCCCTTGATGCCCTGGATCTGATCCTGCTCGGGGCAGACGCAGATGCAGTCGACCAAAACCGACGGGATCACAACCTCGCTCGGACGGCGGGGCGTGTCGAGCTTGCGCTTGACCTGCACGATGACCTTGCCGCCGCAGCGCTTGACCAGCTGTGCGATCGACAGCGCATCGCCGATGACCGGTTCGTCCTCCCACGAGATGTTGCCGTATGCGTCGGCGCTCGAGCCTTTCAGAAGCGCGACGTCGGGACGCGGTGCCGCATACTTTAAGCGGCGCTTGCCGTCGATGACGATCTCCTCAACGAGCTCCTGCTTCGATTGTTCGTTCAGCTGATATCCCTTGTACTTCGGATCGACGAACAGATTGAGACCCGCGTCCGAAATGTAATAGGGATGACCCGCCGCACCTGCGCGGACCGCGTGCGACATGACGCCGAACGGCAGATTGTACGCTTCGATCTTGTTTTCGAGGATCATCTTCGCCGTGTCCGGCATGGAGCCGTAGTGCGACATGATGACCGTTTTGACCGCGCCGAGCGTGACGATCTTTTCACACGGCTGACCGGGCAGCCATCCGCCGAGACCCGCCGTGCAGTACAGTGTCAGATCGCGCGGATGTCCCTCGGTTTCAAACCGCTCGTTCAGCGCGATCGAAAGCTGTTCGGCATTGTTCATGCCGAGAAAGTTGTTGTAAATGACGCAATCGCCGTCGCGGATCAGCTTGACCGCTTCCGCGGCAGAAATGAATTGTGGCATGATATGAATCCTTTCGTGCACATGGCGTGCCGCTCATTTATAAAAAATGCCGCAGGGGCTGCCGAGGGTATCGGCAACCCCTTTTCGATGCAGTTATTCGATGCAGGATGCACCGCGAAGGAGCGCTTCACGGTTCAACGGGATCAGCTTCGCCTTCTTCTCGCCGAGCTTCTCGAGCAGTGCCTGCAGAACGGTTTCGACCTCTACGCACTTGGACTTGCCGAGATATGCGCCGAGCATGATCATGTTCGAAACCTTGCTGTTGCCGAGCTCGGAAGCAATCTCCGTGCAGGGAACATAGTATGCGTTGACGTCGGTGCGCTTTACCTTGATGTCGATCATCGAGCTGTTGACGAAGATCGAGCCGCCGGGAACGACCTTATCCTCGAACTTTTCGAGGGACGGACGATTCATGACGATCAGAGACGTCGGACGCGTGACCAACGGAGAATCGATCTCCTGATCGGACAGCATGACGGAGCAGTTTGCCGTGCCGCCGCGCATTTCGGGACCGTAGGACGGAATCCAGGATGTGTTCTTGCCTTCCATCATACCGGCAGCCGCAAGGAGCTGACCCATCAGCAGAACGCCCTGTCCGCCGAAACCGGCGAAAATATTTCTCTCAACCATGGTTATACCTCCTTAAACGTGCCGAGCGGATAGTACGGGATCATGTTGTCTTCAAGCCACTGCATCGCTTCCGTGGGCGCTTTGCCCCAGTTCGTCGGGCAGGGAGAAAGGATCTCGACCATCGAGAAGCCCTTGCGGTCGATCTGCGTCTGGAACGCCTTCTTGATCGCCTGCTTCGTCTTGATGATGTTCGCCGTGCTGTTCACCGCGGTGCGCGCGATGAATGCGGACCCGTTGATCGTGGAAAGCATCTCCGCGATGCGGATCGGCTCGCCGCAGTGTTCGGGATCGCGGCCGAGAGGCGACGTGGTCGTCTTCTGACCGACGAGCGTCGTCGGCGCCATCTGACCGCCGGTCATACCGTAGATCGCGTTGTTGATGAAGATCGTCGTGATCTTCTCGCCGCGGTGCGCCGCGTGCACGATCTCCGCCGTACCGATGGATGCGAGGTCGCCGTCGCCCTGATACGTGAAGATGTACTTATCGGGATGGACGCGCTTGAAGCCCGTCGCCACTGCCGGCGCTCTGCCGTGTGCCGCTTCGTACATATCGATGTTCATGTAGTTGTAAAGGAAGACCGCGCAGCCGACGGGTGCGACGCCCGCGCACTTTTCCTGAATGCCGAGTTCCTCAATGACCTCCGCGACGATGCGGTGCACGATGCCGTGTCCGCAGCCGGGGCAGTAGTGGAACGGAACGTCCGTCAAAACGGGAGTTTTCTTAAAAACGGTTGCCATGACTTATGCCCTCCTCATCTGCATGATGCGTTCGGCAATATCCTCGGCTGCCGGGATAATGCTGCCGCCCTTGCCCATGTATTCCACGGGCTTGATGCCGTTGACCGCCAGACGGATGTCTTCGACCATCTGTCCGTTGCTGATCTCGACCGTGAGACCTGCCTTGACGCTTTCCTGCGCAAAGACTTCGTGAACTTCCTTCGTCGGGAACGGCCACAGTGTGATCGGACGAACGAGTCCGGTCTTGATGCCGTTTTCTTCGAGGATGCGCACCGCCGCCTTGCAGACGCGCGCGACCGTGCCGTATGCGCAAAGGATGTATTCCGCGCCTTCGGTGTGGTACTTCTCGACCATGACTTCCTTTTCGCGGATCACGTCATAGCGTGCGTTGAGTCGCGTCATCAGCGTGTCGAGGTCCTCGGTTTCGATATAGAGCGAGTTGATGACCGCGCGCGGTCTGGTGCCCTTCGGATCCCAGCCCTGTGCTGCCCACGGCTTCTCGGGGAGAACGGGGTTCGGATTCATGTGCAGTTCGACCGGCTCCATCATCTGACCGATCAGACCGTCTGCGAGGATGATGACCGGCATGCGGTACTCATCCGCGAGATCGAACGCATGGGGCATCATATCGACCGTTTCCTGAATGGAGGAAGGCGCGATAACGATGCTGTGATAGTCGCCGTGTCCGCCGCCCTTGACCGCCTGGAAATAGTCGCCCTGCGACGCCTGGATGTTTCCGAGACCGGGGCCGCCGCGCATCATGTTGACGATCACGCACGGAACCTCCGCGCCTGCGATGGTGGAAATACCTTCCTGCTTCAGAGAAATGCCCGGGCTGGAGGAAGACGTCATAACGCGTGCACCCGCACCGCCGGCGCCGTAGACCATGTTGATCGCGGCGAGCTCGCTTTCCGCCTGCAGGAAGCATCCGCCGACCTGCGGAAGACGCAGAGACATGTATTCCGGAATATCGTTCTGCGGGGTGATCGGGTAGCCGAAGAAGTAGCGGCATCCCGCCTGGATTGCGGCTTCGGCAATGGCCTCGCAACCCTTCATCAGTTTCTTAGCCATACTGTTCCTCCTTATTTCTCGATTTCAATGGCAACGTCCGGGCAGGTTCTTGCGCAGGACGCACAGGCGATGCAGGCCTCAGGATGCACGACCTCAACGGCATAATAGCCCTTTGCGTTGAGGCGCTTGGAGATGGCCAGCACGTCTTTGGGACATGCGCGCACGCAAAGCCCACAGCTCTTACATGCGTTTTCGTGAATGGTGACTTGAATCATGGCGTTTCCTCTCTTTCCTCCCTGGTGATTGTGTTTTGTGTCTATTAAAGCCCTTCGTTCAGGAACTTATCCCAGCTTCGGTGCATCATGACCTCGATCGGCTCCAGCCGCCCGATGTACTTCGGATCGAGCCCGTGCTCCTTTGCGTACGCATCGAACGCATCGAGCACGTCCGGCGTGCCGCTGGTTCCCCACACGGGAATGCCGGTCTTTTCGGACAGACTCTTTACGAGCTCATATCCTTCGATCAGATGCTCTTTTTCCGTTTCTCCCGCAAGGTTTCCGTTGTTCACAAGCCCTGTCACGTCGAGACGCGAAACGAATTGGATCTTCTCGAGCACCGCCCATGCGCTCTCCGCATCCGCGGCCGTCGGCCGCAGCGGATTGACGATGAACAGGATATGCTTGTTTTCCGCCGGAATGCGGTCGAAATACGGTTTGTACTGTCCGAGCGCGATCGACCCGACATGATCGCCGCCGATGTCGAAAAAAACGCTGCCCTCTCCCGGCGTAAACGCAGAATACACGCGGGCGGACAGCGACATGATTTCGATCTTTTCGAGCGCATACGGGGGCATAATCAGTTCGACGCCTGCAGGTGTCAGAACATCGCCGCGCTCGCTTGTGCGGAAATACGGATTGATGACGTCGAGGTCTACAAGGGTACAGGGACCGTGCTTCGCCGCCTTGATCGACATGTTCAGCGCAAGTTCACTTTTCCCGCTGCCGAAGCTGCCAAGCATGACCCAGTAGTCTTTCATACAACGTCCCTCGCTCGTTAGTTGTCTGACAACCTGTTCCGGTTGTCCGACACATTAGTATTGTACCAAAATATCGCTTAAAAGTCAATCGGGATTTCTGTGATCGCGCGAATCCGCGAAACGGTCCGAAAGCGCCGAAACGTCTTGTGTTTCTGCGGATTTTCCGCTCTTTACTTCTTTCATCTCACATGATATACTTTTGGAAACCCGTGTCGGAAACGATCGAAATCAGGAGGCGTAGATGAACCGAACGACCCGCTGTCTGCTGTTTTTCGGAGCGATGCTGCTCTGTGTGTTCGTCTTTGCCTGCGCCGGACGGAAGCCTGCGGATATTTCCGCCGGCGAAACGCCCGCGGCAGCCGTCAACGCCGAAGATGCGGCGGAGCCCTCTGCGATCGTCTTTCGAAGCGGCGCATCGTTTTTGCCGGACGAATCGGAACTGACGCTGACGGTCGACGCCGACGAGCTCGAACGGCTCAATGATTTTCCGTCGCTTTCGTTCGTCGATCTTTCGGGCAGCGCATGCATTCCAGAGATCCTCGCCTGGGCGCAGGAGCATCCCGCGGTTTCGGTTCGCTATACGGTTCCGCTCGGCGAAGACGCTGTTCCGAGCGATGCGCAAAGCGCCGTCGTTTCCGCGGTTCCCGATCCGAACGCGCTCGCCCTTCTTCCCGCGCTTACATCCCTGACCGTGACCGAGCCGATGACGGCGGACGACGCAGCCGCCGTGCTTGCCGTGCGGGATGACCTTGATCTTGTCTATTCCGTGCGCGTCGGCGAACTGGAGATCGCATGCGACGCCGAAGAGATCGACGCCTCTCCGCTTTCACCCGATGATGCGGAAGTGCTTGCAAAAGCGATCTCCGTGCTGCCGAAGCTTACAAAGATCTCGCTCGGTGCCGATTCGCAATGGACGCTCGATCAGGCGGACGCGCTGCAGCGTGCGCGCGACGGGCTGCTCGTCGATTATCCGGTCACGGCGTTCGGCACGACGTTTTCTCTTGCGGACGAAGTCGTCAGTTTCAGTCAGATCCCGCTGAGCGGAAAGGTCGATCAGGTCCGCGCGCTGCTGCCCTATCTTCGCAACGTGAAGCGGCTCGATATGGAAAACTGCGAGATCGACAACGAAACGATGGCACAGCTGCGCAGCGATTTTCCGAACCCGAAGATCGTCTGGCGCGTGCAGGTCGGGTCCTATTCCTGCCGGACCGATTCGATCATGATCCGCTTCAGCGTCAATTTCGATCCGCGGCGTCTGCACGACAGCGACGTCGGCGCGCTTCGATACTGCAACGAGGTGCGGTATCTGGACCTCGGACACAATCTCCTGACCAAGATGGATTTTCTCCGGTACATGCCGGACATCGAAGTCCTGATCATCGCCGTCGGTCCGATCACCAGCATCGAAGGTGTACAGACCTGCAAAAAGCTTGAATACTGCGAGTTCCTGTCCGGCGGTGTCAAAGATCTGACCCCGCTCGCGTCCTGCACGGAACTTCGGCATCTGAATCTTTCCTATAATCTGATCACCGACATCACGCCGCTGTACGGATTGACGAAGCTCGAACGTCTGTGGATCTCGCGCAACGATATCCCGAAAGAGCAGATCGATGAGATCCGCGCCCTGTTGCCGGACTGCGAGATCAACACCACCGCGCAGAACCCGACCGGCGAGGGCTGGCGCTCCG
>ONMC01000126.1 GCA_900318745.1 uncultured Eubacteriales bacterium | reverse complement strand
CTGAAGCGAATCGGCATCGAAGCGCGGAAAGATATCGAATGGCTGCTCGGCGTCCGTGTTAATCTGCAGATCTGGATCAAAGTGAAAGAGGATTGGAGAAACCGTCAGCAGATGCTGAATGAACTCGGCTATCGTGACGACTGAGGTATAAATCGGGTCGATCCTGTCCATACTGCAGGTATGGAACAGAATCTGCAAAACAAATGGGACCGCTTTATGCGGTCCGGCAAGGTGGAAGATTACCTTGCATATCGAAAAGAAAAGGATCATGCCGACCGAATGCATACGGGCGATGGTCACGGGGTACGCGGACTATCGGGACAATGACAGAATGCTGACGCTGTTCTCGCCGGAGAGGGGACGGCTCGACTGCAAGGCGCGAAACTGCAGAAAGCCGACCGCGCCTCTTTTAGCGTGCGCACAGCCGTTTGTGTACGGAGAGTTCGAACTTTTCATCAGCAACAACCGGGCGACCGTGAACAGCTGCGAGATTCTCGAAACGTTTTATCCCCTGCGTGAAGACGTCGACCGCTTTATGATCGCGTCCTCCGCAACACAGCTGTGCAATTCCGTCGTCGAACATGAATCGTCGGACAGGGAACTGTTTTCGCTGCTGTATCATGTTTTATCTTTCCTGGCTTATACGGAAGCGGATCCGAAAGACCTTCTGATCGCGTTTATGACGCATTATATTGACCATGCCGGATATCGGCCTTCGCTTACGAGCTGTACCGTCTGCAGACGCGACATACGAAACGATCCGATCCTGTTCTTTTCGGAGGATGCGGGAGGCGTTGTATGCGCCGGATGTGCGCACGGTGCAAAGCCGGTTTCAAAACTTGCGCTGGAAGCCATGAGACGGATATTGCTTCTGCCTCACGAGGAATTGGTTCGCGTCATCCTGAAAGAGGATCTCAGACGCGAGCTTTCGGTGATTCTGCGAAACTGCTGCGCAAGAATGCTCAATGAAAACGATCGTGCGATCGTGCTTCTCGATCAGATCCTATAAATTTTTACAGCTTTTTTAAAATGATGCAAGAAAAATCTTGCATCATTTGTTTTCGCTTGCTATAATAAATTGTTATTAAACAGTAGGAGGAATCAACTGTGTCAAAGAAGTATGTATACCTGTTCAGCGAAGGCAATGCAAACATGCGCAATCTGCTGGGCGGAAAAGGCGCAAACCTTGCAGAAATGACCAACCTCGGTCTTCCGGTACCGCAGGGCTTTACGATCACCACGGAAGCCTGTACGCAGTACTATGAGGACGGCCGCACGATCAATCCCGAGATTCAAGCGCAGATCATGGAGTATATCGAGAAGATGGAAGAGATCACCGGCAAGAAGTTCGGCGATCTTGAAAACCCGCTGCTCGTTTCCGTTCGTTCCGGCGCACGTGCATCGATGCCCGGCATGATGGATACCATTCTGAACCTTGGTCTCAATGAACAGGTTGTAGAAGTCATCGCGAAGAAATCCAACAACCCTCGCTGGGCATGGGATTGCTATCGCAGATTCATCCAGATGTTCTCCGACGTCGTTATGGAAGTCGGTAAGAAATACTTTGAAGTTCTCATTGACCGCATGAAGGAACAGAAAGGCGTCAAGCAGGACGTCGATCTGACGGCGGATGATCTCAAAGAACTGGCGAATCAGTTCAAGGCCGAGTATAAGGATAAGATCGGTGAAGATTTCCCGACCGATCCGAAAGTACAGCTTTTCGAAGCGATCAAAGCGGTCTTCCGTTCCTGGGACAACCCGCGTGCAAACGTCTATCGCCGTGACAACGATATCCCGTATTCCTGGGGTACTGCGGTCAACGTACAGTCGATGGCGTTCGGCAACATGGGTGACGACTGCGGCACGGGTGTTGCGTTCACGCGTGACCCGGCAACCGGCGAAAAGGGTCTGTTCGGTGAGTTCCTGACCAATGCGCAGGGCGAAGACGTCGTCGCGGGCGTCCGCACGCCGATGCACATCGCTGAGATGGAACAAAAATTCCCCGAAGCATTCAAGCAATTCAACGAAGTCTGCAAGATCCTCGAAGGTCACTATCGCGACATGCAGGATATGGAGTTCACCGTTGAGCACGGCAAGCTTTATATGCTTCAGACCCGTAACGGCAAGCGTACCGCAAAGGCAGCTCTGAAGATCGCATGCGACCTCGTCGACGAGGGCATGAGAACCGAGCAGGAAGCGGTTGCGATGATCGATCCGAGAAACCTCGATACGCTGCTCCATCCGCAGTTCGACGCAAAGGCAATCAAGGCGGCTACGCCCGTTGCAAAAGCGCTTGCGGCATCTCCCGGTGCAGCCTGCGGCAAGATCGTCTTCTCCGCAGAAGACGCGAAAGCCTGGAAGGCACGCGGGGAAAAAGTCCTGCTGGTCAGACTCGAGACCTCTCCGGAAGACATCGAAGGCATGAAGGCGGCGCAGGGCATCCTGACGGTTCGCGGCGGCATGACGTCTCATGCGGCAGTCGTAGCGCGCGGCATGGGCACCTGCTGCGTATCCGGCTGTTCCGAGATCGCAATGGACGAAGAGAACAAGCGCTTCGTTCTGGCAGGCAAAGAGTATCATGAGGGCGATTGGCTGTCGATCGACGGTTCCACCGGCTGCATCTATGACGGCATCATTCCGACCGTCGACGCAGAGATCGCAGGCGAATTCGGCCGCATCATGGGCTGGGCGGATAAGTACAGAAGGCTTTCCGTCCGCACGAATGCCGATACGCCGCGCGACGCAAAGAAAGCGCGCGAGCTCGGCGCAGAAGGTATCGGCCTCTGCCGCACGGAGCATATGTTCTTTGACGGCGACCGCATTGCGGCGATCCGTGAAATGATCTGCTCCGACACGGTGGAAGAACGCGAGAACGCGCTCAACAAGCTGCTCCCGATGCAGCAGGGCGACTTTGAAGCAATCTACGAGGCGATGGAGGGCTATCCGGTCGTTATCCGATTCCTCGATCCGCCGCTTCACGAGTTCGTACCGACCGAAGAAGCTGACATCAAGCTGCTGGCCGAAGCACAGGGCAAGACGGTCGAACAGATCAAGACGATCATTGCAGGTCTTCACGAGTTCAACCCGATGATGGGCCACCGCGGCTGCCGTTTGACCGTCACCTTCCCGGAGATCGCGAAGATGCAGACCAAGGCTGTTATCCGCGCGGCGATCAACGTGCAGAAGAAGCATCCGGAATGGAAGATGGTCCCCGAAATCATGATTCCGCTCGTCGGCGAACCGAAAGAGTTCCGCTTCGTGAAAGATATCGTTGTTGCGGTTGCGGATGAAGAGATCAAGGCGTCCGGCATCGAACTCAAGTACGAAGTCGGCACGATGATCGAGATCCCGCGTGCCTGCCTGACTGCTGATGAGATCGCGAAGGATGCAGAGTTCTTCTGCTTCGGCACGAACGACCTGACGCAGATGACTTTCGGCTTCAGCCGCGACGATGCAGGCAAGTTCCTCAATGCCTACTACAACACCAAGATCTACGAGAGCGATCCGTTCGCGAAGCTCGATCAGAACGGCGTCGGCAAGCTCATGGAGATGGCGGTCAAGCTCGGCAAAGAAGCGCGTCCGTCTCTCGAACTCGGTATCTGCGGCGAACACGGCGGTGATCCGTCCTCCGTGGAATTCTGCCACAAGATCGGTCTCGACTACGTGTCCTGCTCGCCGTTCCGCGTACCGATTGCTCGCCTTGCAGCTGCACAGGCAGCTATCAAGGAAGGCAAATAATCGTTCATTTGTGGATGAAGAGCCGGTTCCCGCAAAGGAACCGGCTTTCTATTGTCTTGCAAAAACAGGCAAGTTGTGTTAAGGTATATTCATGAAAGATTGCGCAAAAGGACATCCGATCACGTTCGTGGAACATGGCTCGCCAGCAGAACGCAAAGGCGTTCATGCAGGGGATGTTTTGATTGCAATCAATGATACGCCGGTAGTCGATCTGATCGACTATGAAAAGCTGACCGCAGAACGCGTATTGAAACTGTCCGTAACGCGAGAAGGAGAACCGTTGGAGGTCGTACTTCGAAAGGATGAATATGAACCGCTCGGGCTATGTTTTGAAACGACGCTGATGAGTCGGATGCAGACCTGCAGGAACCACTGCCTGTTCTGTTTCATCGATCAGATGCCGAAGGGCGTTCGCAGCAGTCTAAATGTTAAGGACGACGACCGGCGCATGTCCTTCATCATGGGCAATTACGTCACACTGACGAATGTCGACGACGCAGAGTTTGCACGCATCATCAAACGCCGCGTCAGCCCGCTGTACGTTTCGGTGCACGCGACCGATCCGGAAGTGCGCACCAAAATCATGCGTAACCCGACGGCTGGTCGACTTATGGAACGCCTTCAGGCGTTGAAGGATGCCGGACTATATGTGCACACGCAGATCGTCCTGTGCCGCGGGCTCAACGATAAAGACGTTCTGGAGAGAA
>ONMC01000185.1 GCA_900318745.1 uncultured Eubacteriales bacterium | reverse complement strand
AGAATATTTGCGACCTGACGGGAGAAGAACTGAAAATTCAGCCGATCCCAAAACGCGGCAAACGTAGTCTCGGTTCCGTCAAACGGATCGGAGAGCACGTTCAGAAGCGTGATCAGACCGAACAGAACCAAGGCCGTTACCAATACGATCGTAAGGATATCGACCCGATAAGGTGTCTTGGTTCTGACAGAATGCTTGTTCATCGAATGATATTTTGAAACTTCGCGGGTGCGGCGTCAAGCTCCGCTTTCAGCGGCAGTGCCGGGCGCTTCCCGCATCATGTTGTTGTAATCCTCCGTGATCCGCATCGCTTCGCGGTCACAGATCCTTCTGTTCACGGTTGGTCCCTTTTATGTGTTGATTTGCCGGCTCAGCGCATCATAGGCATCCTTGAGTTCCTTATGGCTTTGAAACATATCGCTGTACGCCTCGAGCAGAACCGTACCGGAGAATCCTTTCTTTTGCAGTGCGTCGACGATCCGTTTGAAATCGAATCCTCCGCGCGGCGGCAGACAAAAACGAGGCTTTTCACCGGATCGGTCGCAGTCGCAGGCATGCACGGCGATGATCCGTTCACCGAATGCATCGACAAACTGCATCGGATCGAACCCTGCGCGAATCGATTGCTTCAGATCGAGCGTGTGATACAGCGGACGCCGCATCAGTCCGTGCAGGATCGTCCCGATCTCCGGAGACGGCATGATGCTGTAACTGACGTTTTCAAGCGTCAGATGCAGTCCGTGATCCTCCGCCATATCCGAAAGCCGGTCAAAGATCGGCGCGAGCCGTTCGAACTCCAGGTTCTTGGTTACTCCGTTGCCCAGAACGACCGGCCCGTGCATCACATAATGATCCGCGCCGAGGATCTCTCCTGCCTTCAATACGGCTTCATAGCTTGCCGTTGCTTCCTCGCGCTGACGCGGATGCGGCGTAAACAGGAGCGGTTCGAACTGCAGACTCATCGGATGCACTGCGACGACCTCGATCCCTGCATCGTCCGAGCGGCTCTTCAGCATTTTCGTGAACGCAGGTGAATACTCATATGAGCTGTTCAGATAGTATTCTGCATATCGCACGCCCCACGACCGAAACAGCGCCGGTGCGTCTTCGAGCATCAGCGTATCAAAAAAGCTTGCAGTTGAAATCCCGGTTCGAACCATAGTTGCCTCTATATCATTATACTATCATCCGTTCGCAAGCGAAAGAGCAAATTGATTTTGGTATGCAAAATTATTTTTAGTTTACGGGCGTTTTGATATTTACAAATCAGTGCATTTCGTGTATGATAAATGCAGTGAGATGTGCGGTGTTTTTCCGTTCTCTCTGACATTTTAATCCATTCTGAAAAGGAGTGTTTTCACATGATCGATCTGACTATGAATCGTGAGAATCTCAAGCGTTCGATCGAACGCGCGCGAGAGAAGAACATCATCATTCCGACCTTTGCGCAGATGGAAGATCCGACCAAGATCCCCGAAAAGATCCAGGATAAGCTGACCGGAGTCGGTCTTTGGGACGTGAACCCGCTGAACCTGTTCCGCATCACATGGCGAAACAACCCTGTTGAAAAAGGCGGAGACGGCAAATTCGGCGACGTCAACTACATCGAGCTGCCCTCTTCTCTGACCGGCGTGAAGGCGCGCATCGTGCTTTTGACCGGCAAGTGGTTCCCCACCGGCTGCCACAAGGTCGGCGCATCGTTCGGCTGCCTTGTCCCGCGTCTGGTGACCGGTCAGTTCGATCCGACGTATCACCATGCCGTATGGCCCTCCACCGGCAACTATTGCCGCGGCGGCGCCTTCAACTCGAAGCTGCTTGCGTGCGATTCCGTTGCGATCCTTCCTGCGGAAATGTCCAAGGAACGTTTTGATTGGCTGTCCAAGATCGCAGGTCAGGTCATCGCGACGCCCGGCTGCGAGTCCAACGTCAAGGAGATCTTCGACAAGACCTGGGAACTGCGCAAGGATCCTTCCATGATGATCTTTAACCAGTTCGAAGAGATGGGCAATCCGCTCTGGCATTACAATGTTACCGGCAGAGCGATCCGCGACGCCGTCGAGCAGATCCGCGGCGAAGGCGACCGGTTTGCGGGTGCGGCGTTCACGAGCGGTTCCGCAGGCACGATGAGCGCGGGCGATTTCGCCGTCGGCGAGGCCCTGCAGTGCCCGACGCTTCTGAACAACGGTTTCGGCGGTCACCGCATCGAAGGCATCGGCGACAAGCATGTGCCGTGGATCCATAACGTAAAGAACACCGATATGGTCATTGCGATCGACGACGAAGACAGCCAGAAGCTCCTCCGTCTCTTCAACGATCCCGTCGGTCTCAAGTATCTCGAAGAGGTCGTCGGCGTTCCGCATCAGACCTGTGAACAGCTTTCGCTGCTCGGCATCTCCGGTATTGCGAACATGCTTTGCTGCATCAAGATGGCGAAGTACTACGAGCTCGACGAACACGACATCCTCGCGACCGTTGGCACGGACTCCGCCGTCATGTATCAGAGCCGCATCCGCGAACTTGAGGAACAGAACGGCGCATACACCGAGGCGATGGCGGCAGCCGATTGGGCGGAGCATCTGCACGGCGTGCGTACGGATGCGATGGAAGAGCTCACCTATGCGACGCGCAAACGTGTTCACAATCTCAAGTATTATACCTGGGTCGAACAGCAGGGCAAGGATGTGCAGGAGCTCAATGCGCAGTGGTATGACAAGCATTACTGGACCGATATGCATGCGCAGGTTGACGAGATCGATGCGCTGATCAACGAATTCAACGAAGAAGTCGGTCTTCTGAAGAATCTGTAAGCACGTTGCAGGAGCCCGTTGCAAATACGGGCTCCTTTATTCTGTACGAAATATTGACGAATCCTGACTTTATATGTAAAATTAAGACATGGATAAGAATCTACACGAAGGGCATCGGGCGCGCATTCGCAAAGCATATTGCGAGAACGGTATGACCCATATGGCGGATCATTCCGTATTGGAACTGCTCTTGACCTATGCGATCCCGCGGCGTGACGTCAACGAAACGGCGCATCTGTTGCTGAACCGATACGGCAGTTTAACCGAGGTGCTTCAGACGGATCCTCGCGAGCTGATGCAAATTGACGGGATCGGTGAGAACGCTGCAGTCTTTCTGCATCTGATCTTTGATCTGCACCGCCGTCTGAATCTCGATTCGATCGGCACCGTGAACGGGCGCACCTGCCTCAATACTCCGACGGACGCGTGCCGCTATGCGCTCGCGCTTTCGGCCGCCGACCGCAATGAAACACTGCGCGTGATCTCGCTTGATTCCGCGATGACCGTTCTGCATACCGACATTCTTGAAATCGGCACGCCTACGAGGGTCGCGTTTGAACCGCGTCGCGTTGTGGAGACCGCCCTGCTGCATAAAGCGCGCTATCTGATTCTGATGCACAATCATCCGTCGAACATCATCGTTCCCTCGTCGGATGACATCGAGTCTGCGAAGATGATCCAGGAGATCGCGTCCAAGCTGGAGATCGACGTTCGCGATCAGCTGATCGTCTCGAAAAATGCGGTTTACAGCTATCAATCGGATCGCGTTTTCTTTTTCAGCACACCTGCCGTGTGCCATGCCGTGACGCTTGAGGAATACTGTGATTCCATCTGCGCGCCGCGAACCAAATCTCATTTATCCTGAGGAGCATCTTATGCAGGCAAAATGCAGCTGCAGGGTCCCCGATCCTGCGAATTGGACCATCATCCACATCACCGGACGCGACCGCGTGATCCGCTGCAGCGCGTGCCGGCAGATCTGGCACTCTTATGCCGCGTATACCGAGGAGATCCCGGTCAATCTCGTTTCTCCCTACGAATGGCGGCATCTGATCCGAACGCCCGACTATCATAAGGGCGAGGATGAAATCGAAGGCGAACCCGGATCGTATCTCGATCCGGATTTTGAAAGCCGTTTTGAAAGGCACGACTCATGAAACACGAATTTCTGCGAACTGTCAAGTATATCCTGATCGCCGCTTCCGCCGGAATCATTCAGATCCTCAGCTTTACGCTGATGAACGAGCTCATCGGCTGGGATTACTGGCTCAGCTATCTCATTGCGCTCGTGCTGTCGGTCGTATGGAACTTTACGTTCAACCGCCGCTACACGTTCAAAAGCGCTTCGAACATTCCGAAGGCAATGCTCCTCGTCTTTGCGTATTACTGCGTGTTTACGCCGCTCTCAACGCTTCTGGAGCATTATCTCACCGATAAGCTGCATTGGAACGAGTATCTGGTCACGGCGATCAATATGATCCTGAATCTTGCGACCGAGTTTCCCTTTCAGCGATTCGTGGTCTTTCGCAAGACGATCGACACAAACGAGCTTGCAAAAAAAGAATCCGAAAAGGGCAGCGATTGACGCGGCCCTTTTTTCACATTTTTGCAGGCGCTCGGTCAAATCCCTTCCGATTGTGCAGGCCAAAGAAAAAACCGCCCTTCGGGGCACCCTCCGAAAGGAAGGTGCCTCGGTGGTTTTGTTTGAGCCGGTTTTTCAGTTGACTGACTG
>ONMC01000087.1 GCA_900318745.1 uncultured Eubacteriales bacterium | reverse complement strand
ATGATCCTGTTCATCGCCGCGCCGATGCTGTTCATCTTCTATTATGCGTTCAATGTGGACGGCGTGTGGACGTTCAGAAAATGCTGGGAAACGCTGACTGACGGGCAGAAATGGCATGTGCTTCTGGTGAGCGTGGAGATCGCGCTCGGCACGACGGCGATCTGCCTGCTGCTGGGCTATCCGATCGCGTACATCCTATCGAACATGAAAAAGTCGGTCGCGGGATTCATCTCGGCGCTGTTCTTCGTGCCGATGTGGATGAACTTCGTGCTGCGCACCTATGCGTGGCGCGCGATCCTCGAGTATGCGATCCCCGACATGTTCGGGCTCAGAACCACGCTGACCGGCACGGTCGGGGCAGTGCTGATGGTGCTGGTGTACGACTTCCTGCCGTTCATGGTCATGCCGCTTTACAACACGCTTTCGAAGCTCGACAAGAGTCTTCTGGAGGCGTCGCGCGATCTCGGCGCGGACGGCAAGGCGACGTTCTTCCGCGTGGTGCTGCCGCTGTCGGTGCCCGGCATCGTGTCCGGCATCACGATGGTGTTCGTTCCCGCGATCACGGCGTTTACCGTTCCGGCACTGATCGGGAACGGCAACTATAACCTTTACGGCAACGAGATCGAGCAGGCGTTCAAACTGCTCGCGGGCAAAGGCGATTATTCCGTCGGCTCGACGCTGTCGATCATCCTGCTCGTGTGCGTGCTGATCAGCACCGCGATCATGAACCACTTCGACAGCGATAAGGAAGGAGGGAGCCTGCTGTGAAACGATTCGGTCGTTCCCTCAAATACGTATACCTCGGTCTGATGCTGCTGTTTTTGTATCTGCCGATCATTTATCTGATCGTGTTCTCGTTCAATGACTTCACGGTCGGCGCGGGACGCCGCGTGTCGTATTCGAACCTCGGACGCTGGAACGGCTTCACGTTCGCAAACTACGGTACGGTGTTTTCGGGCGACGCGGGCAACTCGCTGCTGCTGACGCTCGAGATCGCGTTCGCTTCGAGCATCCTTGCGACGGTCTTCGGCACCGCCGCGGCGATCGGCATCAACTCGATGCGCAAGCGCTCGAGAAATATCGTCGTCAGCGTTTCGCAGCTGCCGATGGTCAACCCGGACCTCGTTACGGGCATCACATTCATGATGCTGTTCGCGTTCGTCAACACGGTGCTCGGCAAAATGGGCGTCGGGCAGATCAACGACTTCGTGAAGCTTTTGATCGCGCACATCTCGTTCAGCATTCCGTACGTGATCTTCTCGGTGCTGCCGCGTCTGAAGCAGAGCTCCGATCTGCTCTATGAAGCGGCGCTCGACCTCGGCTGCTCGCCGATCCAGGCGCTGTGGAAGGCGGTCATTCCCGACATCATGCCGGGCATCACGTCGGGCTTTATCATGGCGCTGACGATGTCGCTGGACGACTTCGTGGTCAGCTACTTCGTGGCGGACCGCATCCAGCCGCTGTCCGTGTTCATCTACTCGAACACCGCGCACGGCGCAAAGGGCGTCAATCCGGCGCTCGCCACGATCATCTTCATTCCGCTCGTGACCCTGCTGCTCGTCGTCAATCTCAGACGGCTTGCGAAGGAACGTGAGTATGAGATCCAGAACAAGAAAGTCAAAATGAAATAAAAGAAAGGGTAACTGAAATGAAAAAACTGCTTTGCGTTGCACTGACTCTGGTCATGATCCTCGCCTTTGCGGCATGCAAATCCGGCGTCGATATCGACGAGAACACCTATGCGGACGGCGATCAGTATGAGCAGATCGGCGGCGAACTCAACGTTCTGAACTGGGGCGAATACATCGATCCCGAACTGATCGAGCTCTTCGAGCAGGAGACCGGCGTCAAGGTCAACTACATCGAGATGACGAGCAACGAGGAAATGCTGATCAAGCTGCGTTCCTCCGACAGCCCGTACGATCTGTGCTTCCCGTCGGACTATATCATCGAACAGATGATCCGCGAGGATATGCTGCAGCCGCTCGACTATGCGAAGATCCCGAACGCAAAGAACATCGACCCGAAGATGATCGAGATCACCAACGTATTCGATCCGGGCAACAAGTACTCGCTTCCCTACATGTGGGGCACGGTCGGCATCCTCTACAACACGACGATGGTCGATGAACCCGTCGACAGCTGGGGCATTCTGTGGGACGAGAAGTATGCAGGTCAGATCTGCATGTACGACAGCGTGCGCGACTCCATCGGCATCACGCTGAAGTATCTCGGCTACGATCTCAATACCCGCAATGAGGAAGAGGTCGCCGCTGCGCGCGACAAGCTGATCGAGCAGGCGCCGCTGCGCAAGGGCTGGGGCACCGACGATCTCAGAGCCACCATGGAGAACGGCAAGGCGGCGTTGTGCGTGATCTATTCCGGCGACGCGTTCTGCAGCATGGACGCCGTGGAAGACCTTGCATACGTCGTGCCGAAAGAGGGCAGCAACGTTTGGTTCGACAACGTCATCATTCCGAAGACGGCGAAGAACATCGAAGCCGCGCACGCGTTCATCAACTTCCTGAACGACGGCAACATCGCGGCGCGCAACACCGAGTACATCTACTATTCGACGCCGAACGCGGCGGCGATGGAGCGCCTCGATCCGTACTTCACGGAGAACGAAACGTACAATCCGCCGCAGGACGTGCTCGACCGCTGCGAAGTCTTCCACGATCTCGGCGACTTCACCGAGGTATTCAGCAAGGCGTGGAGTTCGATCAAGTCTGCGAACTGACGGAGGGAATATGGATCGGCTGAAACAAACGCTGCGCGATCTCATGGCGATCGACAGCACGACCGGCTTCTTTGTCGAGATGGATCGGTATCTGCTCAATGAGGCGAAGCGCATGGGCTTCGAAGCCGTGCAGCTCAACAAGGGCGGCGTGCGCATCGAGCTCGGCGGCGAAGGCAACCCCGTGACAATCGCGGCGCATGTGGACGCGATCGGTCTCATGGTGAAAAGAATCAACGCGGACGGAACGCTGTCCGTCATCAAGGTCGGCGGCGTGCATCCGTATTACGCGCTCGACTGGAACTGCCGCGTGCATGCCAGAAACGGCAAGGTTTACACCGGCGTCGTGCGCCGCAAAAACCCGAGCGTGCACCTGATGAGCCCGTCCGAAAAGGAAACGCCGATGGACCTTGATACGAACATGGTCCTGCTGCTCGACGAGGACGTGTATTCTCGCGCGGACGTCGAACGCCTGGGCATCACCTGCGGCGATCAGGTCGCGATCGAAACGCGCTATCAGGAGACGGAAAACGGCTTCATCAAGAGCCGCTATCTCGACGACAAGGCGAGCGCGGCGACGCTTCTGCGGCTTGCGCAGCGCGTGGCGGACGGCGAAGTGAAGCTCAGCCGGAAGGTCTCGCTGCTGTTCACCGAATACGAAGAAATCGGGCACGGCGGCGCGTGCGGCATTCCCGCCGATACGAAGGATCTCATCGCGGTCGACATCGGCTGCATCGGACTCGACCACGACAGCAACGAGCACAAGGTCACGATCACCACGAAGGATGCGTCGTTCCCGTATCACACCGTGCTGACCGACGAACTCGTGAAGCTGTGCGAAGCAAACAATATCCCGTATGCGCTCGATATGATGGTCCCGAGCTACGGTTCGGACGCGGACGTGTCGATGCGCGCCGGCTACGACGTGCGCCATGCGCTGATCGGACCCGGTGTGCGCGAAACGCACGGCTATGAGCGCACGCATGAGGACGCGCTGAAGGCAACGCTTGCGCTGATCAGTGCAGTCGCCGAAGCATAAAACACATACAGAAACGCCCGTGTCGCAGGACGCGGGCGTTTTTTATGTGCGCGTGCCGGAGGATCGCACGGTAAAGACGAATACAAACAGCAGACCGATCGCGGAGGACAGCGCAACGGACAGCAGGGAAACGGTGTTGGCACGCATTTGGGCGGCGCTTGCAAACGTCGGCACGACGGGCTCGTAAAGGAACACCGGCGTCAGAAGCCAAACGGTAAGCGCGCACAGCAGCGAAACAGGCAGTTTTCCGAGAAGAAAGCGAACAGCAGACGTCGGCGCCTGCGCCTGCACCTGCAGCGCCGCGGAAAGCCCGCCGAACTGCGCAAAGAACGCGGCAAGCGCCAGCCGCACCGGAAGCGAAAACGGAAGCGCCGCAGCGGCGCGGATCCCGCAGGTCATTTCGAACAGCCCTATGAGCACGGAGCCGGTCAGATCCGCATCGAGCCGGGTGACGCGGTGCAGAAGCGACGGAACGCCGATCGATTGCAGCAGCGCGTACAGCACGGACGCGAACACGATACAGCCGCCGACCGTGCCGATCGTGCAAACGCCTTCGCCGATCGCCTCCGGCAGGTCGGAGGATCGAAGCCCTTCCGTCGGGTCGCCGGCATGCGAAAGCGGCGGACGCAGAAGAAGCAGGGAAACGAGCAGGGAGGGGACGTATATCCCGATCAGCAGCGGGATCGCACAGCGCGCGTTCCGAAAGAAGCCGACGGAAACGACGGTCAGCAGGAACACGGGATTCGGCAGATCGCAGAGGATCGCCGCACGTTCGGAAAGCCGCCGGTCGGGAACGCCGCGGCAATACCACGCGCTTGCGAGCTTTTCGCCGACCGGATACCCGCCGAGCGCGCCGAACAGAAAGAGCGCAGGCGGCAGAAGGCGACGCGGCATGCGGCCCGAAAGACCGCTTCGGCAAAGCAGCGAGACTGCGATCAGATACGGCAAAAGCGTCGGCACGATGCGGCTCCACCACAGCAGCGCCGCATCCGACGCGGCGTCGAACGCGGCGGACGAACAGGCGATCAGCCCGGCGATCAGCAGGATCGGCAGGAATCGCGAAAGATCGGAAAAAAGCGTCTTCATAGAACAGTCTATGCGGACGCGTTCGGTTTTTTACAGAGAGAGCGCGCATCGGATCGCGGGAAGCGCGGCAAACGCGGCGGCGCGTCCGACCTGAATGCCGCGGGCGGCGTCGTGCGGCAGGATCTGTCCCATGAACGATACGTCCGGACGGATCAGCACATCGGCGGCTTTCGGCGTCAGACGGGCGATCGCGGCGCGCATGATGTCCAGAGAACGGAACAGCACGCGGCGCACATTGTCGCGGTCGGATGTGAACATCGCGCCGATCGACAGGTCCACCGCGATCACGACGTCCGCGCCGTTTTCGCGCAGGATATCGATCGGGATTTCCTCGACCGTGCCGCCGTCGATATAGGCGTGCCCGCCGATATTGACGGGGCGCAGAAGTCCCGGGATCGAAATGCTTGCACGGACCGCGCGCGAAAGCGGACCTTCGTGCAGATATCGCGTTTCTCCGGTATCGAGATCGACGGCGGAGCACCAGAAGGGAACGCATGTCTCGGAAAAACTGCGGTCGTTCGTGACGAGCCGGCAGAGCTTTCGGAACTTATCGCCGCTCAGCAGCCCGTTCGTGCGAAAGAACCGCGGCACGTCGAGCACGTCGCGTCGGGTGATCCACGTTGCGTACTCGCCGAGCGCATAAAGGTCCATCTCCGCCGCGTACGCCGCACCGAAAAACGCGCCGACCGACGCGCCGGACACGAGATCGATCGGGATGCCCGCCTCTTCCAAAACCTGCATGACGCCGATATGCGCCATGCCGCGCATACCGCCCGCGCCCAGCGCCAGCCCGACACGTTTTCTTTGCATATCATCACCTGCCGTCGTTTTTTTTAGGGTGCCGCGTTTTGAAATGGTTATGCGCATGAACGCAATAAACCCTTTATCGGTCGTCAGGATATTGACTTTATCCGACAAATAAACTATAATTTATACACAATTATATTGTAAGGAGTAATTATGAGCAAGAATCAAAGAATGTCAACTTCCCATAAACGAATCTACCAAGCCGCACGGTATGCGATCCTTGCGATGGTCGTACTGACGGTGATGAACGTGGTCCTGTACTTTTTGGATTCGGATTCCTATTATGTTTCCTCGGTCTTCTCATCATTCTTCCTTGCGGTCGCGTTTGAGAATGCAGTCGGTATTCTGATCGGCGCGGCGATCCTTGTTCCGTTTGTTCTCGCTTTCATTTTCTCGAAGAATAAGCCCGTTTGGCTGATCATCGCATTGGTTCTGACTGCGCTCGACCTGCTGTTTTTGATCATCATCGGTCTCATTAGCGAAGCACTTCTATATTCCATTCTGGACTTGCTTGCACATGCGGCGGTGATCGTGCTGCTTGTTATGGGCATCATCCACGGCAAGAAAGCGACATCGGATGCGCAGCCGATCCAAACGACCGACGCTGCTGCGGAGGCGGGTACGCAGCCGATCCAAACGACCGTCGCTGCTGCGAACACTGATCCGCAAAGAGCCGTACAGGACAGGCAGGAAGGTCCGTTCACCGACGTGCTCTGCTCGGTTTCGGTCTCACTGGACGGTCAGAAGCATACGATAGAAATGGCAGGCGTTGCCCGCTTCTATGAGAACGAACTTGCGCTCGGAATGAACAACATGGCGCAATCATTCCTGCTCGGTTCGGCATTTGCCGCAACGGATGAGAAGCTTCGCTTTGCATATACGGACATTTCGCGTGTGTACTATGCAAGGAAGAACGGGCGCACCGTGCGAATCAATTTGAACGACGGTCGTTATGCGTTCCTCATTACGACCAAGTCGGCGGGAGAGCAAGTTGCCGAACTGTTTGCAGCACACGGCATCACAATCGAGCCGTTCGCGAGCTGATCCTAAAACTGCGTTGTAAAAAAGCCCGGTCCGTTTTCGGACCGGGCGTTGTTTTTGCCTGAATTATGCTTTGCCGCTGCAGCCGAGCACGTCGACGAGCTTGAGCGCAACGCCTTCTGGCATTTCTGGGTCGATAGTTCCATCTTCGAAGGTGTAGTCCTTCACCTGCTCACCGTAAGTAGCCCAGCCCTCGTTTGTGCCGCGAGTACCCCAGTACAGAGCCTTGTTGAAGTCGCCAGAGAAGCCTTCATACAGACGAGTACCACCACCACC
>ONMC01000050.1 GCA_900318745.1 uncultured Eubacteriales bacterium | reverse complement strand
ACTTTGCAGACGGCGGCGCAACCATCGAAGCAGGTGACGGCGCGGAAGCGACCGTTTCCTTCGCGGACGGCGCGGCAATCTTTGACATCACTTCCTACCCGACCGAGGGCGGCGTTTGGAGCATCAAGGCAAACCTCGAACTTCCGGGCGTTGTGATCGAACAGGGAACCAAGTACAACTACAGCTTCACGATCGCTGCGGAAAACGCGCAGGCCGGTGAAGCGCTGACCGAAAGCGCAACGCTGTATCATGAAGCGCGCGCCAACTTCAACGGACTCGACGTCGGCGCAGGCGAGGAAAAGACGATCACCGCGCAGTTCACCGCGGAAGCGAACGTTTCCGATCCGGTCATCCGTATGCAGATCGGCAACCCGGCCGAAGGCGTAACCTCCAACAAGCTCACGATCAAGGACTTCACGTTCAGCAAGGTCGGCGGCGACAAGGAGACGATCAAGACGATCGAAGACTTCGCACCGCTCGGCATGCGCGTTGACAGCGTCGACAAGGATCAGTATCCGTGGGAGACCTTCAACGGCACCGATGAGGACAACGAACGCGGCGTCGGCACGATCTGGACCGCGGACGGCAGCCTGTTCTATCGCATCGATGACGGCGGCACGGTCGACTGGCACAACAAGCTGATCTGCAAGCTCACGCTGCCTGCCGACAGCTATTTCGTGGTTGAGATCACCGCGAAAGCGACAAAGAACGTAAGCTGCGGCTTCTTCCTGAACCCGCAGGGCGGCTGGGATCCGCGCGTAAGTGAGGGCATCGACTTCACGACCGAGGAACAGACCTTCACGTTCGAGACCAACGACACGTTCGTCATGGATATGCCGTGCGAGCTGCTGTTCCAGTTCGGTTCCGAAGAAACCGCAGCGCTCGGCGACGTGACGATCGAGTTCACGAGCGTTAAGATCTATCAGAAAACCGTTCAGTAAGAAAAACAGATGAACCCGAAGGGGGATGGCGAAGACTGTCCCCCTTCCTGAACTTGTGAGGGAGATATCATGAAAAAAACAGCACATATCATTCTTCTGTCGGTCCTGCTTGCCGCGCTTTTGCTGCTTGCCGCGTGTTCGCCGAATACGGCGCCCGCAAACGTTGCAGAGGACGGAGAAGCGTTTGTTTTCCCCGAGGGCGAAACGGACTTCGCGACGCTTCGTACACCGGGTTCGCAGGAAGCCGCATACACCTATCAAAGTTTCTTTCTTCCCGCACAGGACAACGGCGTACAGCCGTATGTGGGCGATACCATGCCCTATTATGAGGATGGCACCTACTATATTTACTACCTCAAGGAGGGCGGCGATTCCTATAATCATTCGATCTATCTGACGACGACACAGGATTTCGTCACCTATACCGAAACGGATGCGGTCGTTCTGGAAGCGTCGCGCAGCGGCGGACAGGACGGCTGGATCGGCACCGGCTCGGTCGTCAAGGTCAAGGGCGATTATTATTTCTTCTACACCGGCCATGCGGGTTCGGACGCTTACGAATACAAAGAAAAGATCATGGTCGCAAAGGGCGCCTCGCTCGACAGCTTTGAAAAGGTCGAGGGATGGGAGATCGTTCCGCCGTCCGAGCTCGGACAGAAGAACGACTTCCGCGATCCGCAGGCATATTATGATGAGGCGACCGATACGATCACGCTGACGGTGACCGCATCGCAGGGCAACAAGGCGCGGATCCTGAAATATTCGCTTTCCGGCGATCTGCAGAACGCCTCTTATGACGGGATCATCTTTACCGACGAGGTCGGCGGCTATTGGAATCTTGAGTGTTCCGACACGTTCCGGATCGGCGACACCTATTACTTGACCTATTCGGCGCAGGATGATACACTCTGGTACGCGATGTCCGATTCGCCCTACGGTCCGTATTCCGATCCGATCCGTCTCGACGGCGAACTGTTCTATGCGGCAAAGCATACCGGGAACGGCTCCGATACGTATATGGTCGGCTGGGCACGGCGTTCGGAATCCGTTTCCTCCACGCAGGAGGTCACGGGATGGGCGGGCAATCTTGCGGTACAGAAGGTCGTGCAGAACGCGGACGGCACGCTGACGCTGGCGCCGGTCGACGCGCTCGTGGATCAGTTCACGCAAAGACGGCAGCTTTTGATCGACGGCATGACGGCGGAACTTTCCTCCGGATCGGCGTACAGCTATCTGGATCTGTGCACGGCGTATGAAAGCTTCCTGCTGACCGGCACGATCCGGTTCGAGAAGAACGGCACGTTCGGTCTGGCGTTCGATTATAACGGCAGAACCGACAAGTACAAGACGATCACGCTCGATCCGAACGGTGACGTGCTTGCGCTGCAGTTCAACGAAGGCAGCACGCTGATCACCGAAACGCCCGCAGACATCGAACCGGGCAAAGACTATACGTTTACCTACGTGCAGGAGGGCTCGGTCGGCATCTTCTGCCTGGACGGGATCGCGTCGCTGACGGTCCGTCTCTACGGCGTTTCCGGCAAGCCGGTCCGTCTGTTTACGGAGAACAACACCGTTACGATTTCCGACCTCAAACAATACACCCGCGAATAAAGGAGACGCCCGATGCGGAAGCTGCTGGATATCAACAATCCGATCATGCGCGGTCTGGTCGCGATCTTTGATATGATCGTGCTGAGCGTGCTGTGGACGGTTTTCTCTCTGCCGGTCGTCACGATGGGCGCCGCATCCGCTGCGCTCTATCATGCAGTCTACCATCATATCCGCAAGGGAGACGACTATCTCTTCAGCAGCTTCTGGTCTGCATTCAAAGAAAACTTCAGGCGCCAGACGCTTTGCTGGCTTGTGCCGCTCGGTTTGCTTGTCCTGCTGACGGTAGACGCGCTCGTGCTGCGCGGCAGATACCTCGACGGAAAGCCGTTCGGCTGGCTCTATTATGTCGTGCTGACGATCGCGGTGTTTGTGCTGGTATGGACGGTCTATCTTGCGGCATACGGTGCAAGATTCAACGGAACGGTGAAGGAAGTGCTGAAATACAGTCTCATTCTGTTCCGTGCGCATCCGCTGCTGATGCTGGGCGTGACGGCGCTTGTGCTCGGCGGGATTGCGCTTGCGCTGACGCTTCCCGCGTTTGTGATCCTGATCCCGGCGGGGGTCTATCTCGGGGCATCGTTCCCGATCGAAGCGGCATTTTTAAAACACATGCGTCCGGAAGACCTTGAACGAATCCGAGAGGAAAACGAGAAATGAAACAAAAACTGCTGTTTGCAAGAGCATACGAAAAAGAAGCGGCGAAGATGATCCCGAACGATGCGCGTCCGCTGTTTCATCTGACGCCCTACACCGGATGGATGAACGATCCGAACGGCTTTTCGTTCTATCAGGGCAAGTTCCATATGTTCTATCAGTACAACCCGTATGATACCGTTTGGGACGCCATGCATTGGGGACACGCGGTAAGCACGGATCTGCTGCACTGGGAGTATCTTCCCGCGGCGCTCGCGCCCGATAAGCCGTATGACGATTACGGCTGCTTCTCCGGCAGCGCGATCGAACTGGACGACGGAAAACAGCTTCTGCTCTATACCGGCGTGCGCAGAGAGGGCGGAGAGGGCGAAAATCTGGATGTGCAGACCCAGTGCATCGCCATCGGAGACGGGCTGAACTATCGAAAGATCACGCAGAACCCGGTTCTGGATGAGACCGATCTGCCCGACGGATGCGAACGCGCAAACTTCCGTGACCCGAAGATCTGGCGCGAGAAGGACGGCAGCTTCCGCTGTGTCGTCGGGACATGCGACGAAAGCGGCTTCGGCAAGCTGCTGCTGTTTTGCAGTGCGAACGGGATCGAATGGAACTTTGAAAGCATTCTGGTCGAAAACGACGGGCGGCTCGGATTGATGTGGGAATGCCCCGACTTCTTTGAACTGGACGGCAAAGCCGTGGTGCTCGTCAGCCCGCAGGATATGCTCCCGAAATGCTTCGAGTATCACAACGGCAACGGCACGGTCTGTCTGATCGGTGCGTTCGACGGACAGACAAAGACGTTTACGCCGGAGAGAGATCATTCGGTCGACTACGGCATCGACTTTTATGCGCCGACGACGCTGCTTGCACCGGACGGACGCCGCATCATGATTGGCTGGATGCAGAACTGGGATACGACAAAGCTGACCGGCAGAAAGGATCGCAGGTGGTTCGGACAGATGACGCTGCCGCGCGAGCTTTCGATCCGAAACGGCAGACTGTTCCAACAGCCGATTCGAGAGCTCGAGCAGTATCGCAGCAACTGCGTACGCTATGAAAACGTGCGGATCGAAGGCGATACGCATCTCGACGGCGTCACCGGCAGAACGGTCGATCTTGAGCTGACGATCCGCCCCGATCGTTCGACGGTGATGTATCACAGCTTCGCGATCCGCTTTATGCAGAACGAGCAGTTCTATACGGAGCTCAGCTATCGGCCGTATGAATCGCTGCTGCGCATCGATCGCAAGTTTTCGGGATCGCGCAGAGCGTACATCCATCAGCGGCGCTGCTATGTTCCGCCGCGCAACGGTGAGATCAAGCTGCGGCTGATTCTCGACCGGTTCAGCGCGGAGGTGTTCATCAACGACGGCGAACAGACCATGACGGCTACGGTTCTGACCGAGCTTTCCGCAAACGATATTTCCTTCCACGCGGACGGCGGGATCATGATGAATGTAACAAAATACGATTTGTGTGTAAAGGAATGAACGATGAAACAATTTGACGTCATCGCCTTGGGCGAACTGCTCATCGACTTTACGGAAAACGGCACGAGCGAGCAGGGCAATCCGCTTTGGGAAGCCAATCCCGGCGGTGCGCCGTGCAACGTGCTTGCCATGCTGAACCGGCTCGGCAGACGCACCGCCTTTATCGGCAAGGTCGGAAACGACGTGTTCGGCCGTCAGCTGATCGATACCGTGAAAACCGCGGGCATCGATACCTCTGCGCTGCTCGTCGATCCGGAGGTGCACACCACGCTCGCAGTCGTGCATACGTTCCCGAACGGCGATCGCGACTTCTCGTTCTACCGCAATCCCGGCGCGGATATGATGCTGCGTGCAGATGATCTGCCGATGCCGATGCTGGAGGACTGCAGGATCTTCCATTTCGGCACGCTGTCCATGACGCATGAAGGCGTGCGCGAAGCGACGGTGCAGGCGGTGCAGTATGCAAAAGCGCATGGCGCGCTGATCTCGTTCGATCCGAACCTGCGTCCGCCGCTGTGGAACAGCATGAACGATGCAAAGGCGGCGATCGAATGGGGACTCGGACATGCCGACGTCGTGAAGATTGCCGATAATGAACTGGAGTTTCTGACCGGCGAAACGGACTTCGACAAAGGCGCGGCGATGCTTCGTGCGCGCTTCAAAAATCTCCGGCTTCTGAACGTCACGGCAGGCGCGGACGGCAGTTACAGCTATTATGAGGATAAGCGCGTGTTCGTCCCGGCGTTCCGGCTGGGCGGCACGATTGAGACCACCGGCGCAGGGGATACCTTCTGCGCCTGCACGATCGAAACGACCGGCGCGGGCGACACGTTCTGCGCGTGTGTGCTGCATGACGTACTCGAACACGGACTCGATGACCGCACGGAAGAAAGCCTCAAAAACATGCTCCGTTTTGCCAATGCGGCGGCATATCTTGTCACCACGAAAAAAGGCGCGATCCGCTCCATGCCCGCGCCGTGCGATATTGCAGGGGTTCTTTCATAACCCACCCTCCTATAAAGCGCCCCGCCGATTCTTCGGCGGGGCGCTTTATGTGATTCCCGTGAGTGCAGAACCGACACGTTCTGCCGCTCACGTTCGGATCATTCCTTTGCCATGCGATAGATGTTCGCCATATCCGCTTCGTACAGCGGCATTGCGCTGCCGACCTTGCCGCCGGTCGCTTTGGCGCAATTCTTTGCGAGCAGAAGGATATCGTTCTCGTTCGGCGCAACGCCGAGTTCCTTGAGATTCGTCGGCATGCCGATCGAACGGAAAAAGTCTTCCATAGCCGAAATGCCGAGCAGCGCCGTTTCCTCATCGGTCGCGCCTTCGACCTGCATGACGTTCTTCGCAAAGCGGACGAAGCGGCTGAGGCAGTTTTTGTATACGTACCGCGCCCAGCTTCCCCACACAGCGGTCAGTCCCGCGCCGTGCGTCACGTCGTACATCGCGCCGAGCTCGTGCTCCAATCGGTGCGACGCAAAATCGTTTCCGTCGTTGCCGCAGCCGGTCAGACCGTTGTGCGACAGCGAACCCGCCCACATGATCTCCGCGCGCGCTTCGTAGTTTTCGGGATCGGAAACGAGCACCTGCGCGAAGCGCATGACCGTGCGCAGAAGCCCTTCGGCGATCGCGTCGGTGAGCTCCATCTTCGGACCCTGCACGAAGTAGCGCTCCATCGTATGCATCAGGATGTCCGAACAGCCTGCCGCGGTCTGGTATGCCGGCAATGTGGCGGTGAGCGCCGGGTTCATCACGGCAAACCGCGGACGGCACAGATCCGAATTGCAGCCGCGCTTCTTATCCTCATATGAAATGACGCTGCTGTCGCTCATTTCGCTGCCGGATGCCGCGATCGTCAGCACGACGCCGACCGGGAAGCATGCTTTCGGCGCGCGCGTGTGTTCGTACAGTTCCTTCACGTCGTATTCCGGTTCCGCCAGCGCATAGGCGATCGCCTTTGCGGAATCGATCACGCTGCCGCCGCCGACCGCAAGGATGAAATCGACGCCGTTCTGCTTTGCAAGCGCAATGCCCTCATAGACCTTTTCGAGCCGCGGATTCGGCACGACGCCGCCGAGCGCGACATGGCGCACGCCCGCCTCGTCGAGCGATGCTTCGACGCGCTGCAAAAGCCCCGAGCGCACGACGCTGCCGCCGCCGTAGTGGATCAGCGCACAGCTGCCGCCGAACGCCTTGACGAGCGCGCCGGTTTTTTGTTCTGCATCATGACCGAACACGACCTTGGTCGGGGTATAAAGCGTAAAATCTCCGTTCATAGGGACACCTCCGATTGTGATTCGGTTTATTATACTACGTTTTGCTCACAATGGGAAGCGAAACATGCAACCTTTCGGCGCACGCAAACGTCTTATAAGAAAGGGGGATAGACAAAATCATCGGTTTAATTGTATAATATCGGCAGAAACGGGAAAGGAAACGCCGATGGAACGACCCGATAAAGATCTTGCTTTTATGCTGCAGTATGAGAACGTCGCCTGGTATGAGGACGGCGCCGTTCGCATTCTGGACCGCCGCTGCTATCCGCGCACGGTATCGTTTGTGACCTGCCGAACGCATGAGGAGGTCGCGCAGGCGATCGCCGACATGGTCACGCAAAGCGCAGGTCCGTACCCGGCTGCGGCGATGGGAATGGCGCTTGCGGCGCACGAATGCCGCGACCGGTCGGAAGCGGAACAGCGCGCGTTTCTGATGCGTGCGGCGGACCGTCTGACGCATGCACGCCCCACGACGGCGAAGCGCATGGAACGCGTCTGCGAGCAGATGACCGAGGCGGCCGAAGCGGCATGGAAAAGCGGGGCGAACGTTGCCGAGGCGATCAAGGCGCGGGCGATCGAAGCGAACAACAGCCGCTACCGCAAGATCGCAAGGATGGCGGAGTATCTGGTCGGGCGATTCCCGCAGGACGGAACGATCCTGACACAGTGCTTTGCGGAAACGATCGTCGGCATGATGCTGAAGGAAGCGAGGGCAAAAGGAAAGCGGCTTCGCATTTTCTGCCCGGAAACACGTCCGTATTTTCAAGGCGCACGGCTGACCGCAACGGTCTGTTATGAAATGGGCTTCGACGTCACGGTCATCACGGACAACATGCCTGCGTTCGTGATGCAGAACGAGCATGTGGACGTGTTCACTTCGGCGGCCGACGCCATCACGATGGACGGATATGTGGTCAACAAGGTCGGCACGTTTCAGATCGCGATCGCGGCGAAGTATCTCGGCATTCCGTATTATGTAACCGGCGCGCCGGACGTTGTGCATCCGACGATCGACACCGTCCGGATCGAGCAGCGCGATCCGAAGTTCGTGCTCGAGGCGATGGGCGTCAAAACCGCGCGCGACGGCGTGAAGGGCTATTATCCGGCTTTCGATATTACGCCGCCCGAACTCGTTTCGGGCGTTGTGACCGATCGAGGCGTGTTCGACCCCAAAGATCTGCATCGCTATGCCGAAGGCGGCGTGCAGGCGTACGAAGTGGTTGTATAGGAGGGCAAGGGTATGACAGTCAATGTATACGAACAGTTTTTTGCAGCGGAGTGCGTGGCAAACGGCATCATTCGCCACGGTGCGCTGGTCATGCTGATCGCGACCAGCGAGAACAAGACGGTGCGCTATGATGCGGCGGTCACCTTCTTCCCGCATATCGACGAAACCGACTTTGCGGTTTCCTACGATGCCTATTATGAGGACGTGCTCTATGAGGCGCCGGGCAGACGCTCCCAAAAGCGCGAGGAGCTGCTGCTCGAAACGCTGCGCGAGGACGTTGACGTGCTTGCAAAGCGCGCGAACGCCGTGATCTTCTGGGACCGTCCGCTGCGTCCCGCACGGCGCGGCTGAGCAAAAGATTTTTTGCAGGCGATGCAACCGATCGGTTCGCATTGCGGTATTCTATGCGGAAAAGGAAAAGAAAGGAAACCGATATCATGAAAAAAATTCTTGTGATCGCGGTCGCGGCGCTGATGCTCTTTGCGATCGCATGCAGCAGACAGCCTGAGGCAAACGTTTCCGATACAGACGCCGTGCAGACGGGCGAACAGGAAGCACAGCAGCCGCAGGAACAGGCGGCAAACGAGCCCGAAAAGGAAGAGACGACCGAGCCTGTTGAGACGGAGCCGACGGAACCCGAAAAGGAAGAAGTGACCGAACCTGTTGAGGCGGAGGCGACCGAATCTGCACAGGAAGAAACGGCGGAGGCGGGCGAAGCGATCGAACTGGAAGAGCTCGATACGGAAGAAGCCGACCGTGACGAACAGTCGGAAGCATACACGTCCAGCAAGGATACCGAAACCCCTGAGATCGATATGGATACGTACACGATCGTCGGCGGATGGGAGATCGTAGGCGTTGGTTCGGACGCGCTGCCCGAGGACGCCGCCGCGGCGTTTAGGACCGTGACGGAGACGCTGCTCGGCGCAACCTATCGCCCGATCGCCTATCTCGGCAGTCAGGTGGTTGCCGGCATGAACTACGCGATCCTCTGCACACGCACGCTCGTAACGGCGGAGCCGACGACGGACCTTGCGGTACTGACGGTGTACGTGGACCTCAACGGCGGCGCAGAGCTTCTGAACATCTCGGACTTTACGCTCGACGATTATGTTTCCAAAGAAGATGCGGGCACACCTGCGCAGCTGATGGGCGGCTGGCAGGCGCCGGAAGAGGCGGAGGCGCTCACGTCGATGCCGCAGGATGCGGCCACGGCGTATTCCGCCGCGTTCGACGGGTTCGTCGGCAATTCGCTGACGCCGGTCGCGTATCTCGGCAAACAGATCGTTTCCGGAACGAACTTCGCATTCCTCTGCCACAGCACGCTCGTGACAGAGGAGCCGGTCGTATCGATGCAGGTCGTCGTGATCCATCAGGATCTTGAGGGCAATGCAACGCTGACGAACATCGTGACCGTCGATCCGGCGGACTTCAACTGATCAAATCGAAACGGGCTTTCGGCTCAATGCCGAAGGCCTTTTTTCTTTGCGCATTGACAGTCCGCGCACGACGGTGCTATGATGGTTTTATCATGGAGAGGTATGGCGAAATGACGGAACGGAACGGGATTTTCGAAGCGTGGAACGCGCGCATTGCGCCGCAGGATACGGCGGCAATGCACCGGGCAAAGGCGCATTGGGACGGCATCGCTAAGCCGCTTGCGGGACTCGGCAAGCTGGAGACGGCGGTCATCCGCATCGCGGGGCTGACGGGCGACGAGCACGTGTCGATCGATCGCCGCGCGGTCGCGGTGCTGTGCGCGGACAACGGGATCGTCGAGGAGGGCGTTACGCAGACGGACGCGTCGGTCACCGCCGTGATGGCGGCGCGCATCCGCGCGCACGGTTCTTCGGTCTGCCTGATGGCGAAAGCGCTCAAAGCGGACGTATACGCGGTCGATCTCGGAATGCGCACGCGCGTGGACGGCGTGATCGATCTGCATGTTGCGGACGGCACGCAAAATATGGCAAAGGGTCCCGCCATGACCGCGGCGCAGGCGATGCGGGCGATCGAAAACGGGATCCGTCTTGCGGACATGCTCTGCGGGCAGGGGTATCGGATCCTGGTGACCGGCGAAATGGGCATCGGCAATACGTCGACCTCTGCGGCGATCGCATCGGTTCTGCTCGGTCTGCCGATCGATGCGGCTGCGGGACGCGGTGCGGGGCTGTCCGACGAGGGTCTGCTTCGCAAGCGTGCGGCACTGCGCCGCGCGATCGACACGAACCGTCCGGATCCGGACGATGCGTTCGATGTGCTGCAAAAAGTCGGCGGGTTCGACCTTGCGGGACTTGCGGGACTGTATATCGGCGCCGCGATGCATCGCGTGCCGATCCTGATCGACGGGCTGCCGAGCTCGGTCGCGGCGCTCGTCGCCGCCCGGCTTGTGCCGAACGCAAAGACCGCGATGCTTGCAAGCCATTGCTCTGCGGAGCCGGTGGCGAATGCGATCCTGAAGGAGCTCGGTCTCGACGCGATCCTGTTTGCGGATATGAAGCTCGGAGAAGGCACCGGAGCGGTCTGCATGCTGCCGCTGCTGGACGCAGCGCTTTCGGTGTACGACGGCTCGGTCTCGTTTTCGGAAACCGGCATCGCGCAGTATGTGCCGCAGAAGGGGGACGTCCGATGATGATCCTTTTGACCGGCGGCGCGGCGAACGGCAAGAGCGCGTTCGCGGAGTCGCTTTGCATGCAGACGGACGGACCGCGGTTCTATCTTGCCGCAATGCGTCCGTACGGCGCGGAGGGCGAGGCAAAGATCGCAAGGCATCGCAGACTGCGCGCGGGCAAGGGCTTTACGACGATCGAGCGATACACGGATATTGCGTCTCTGCGGCTTCCCGCACGCGGGACGGTGCTTCTGGAATGCATTGCAAACCTGACCGCCAACGAAATGTTCGATGAAACCGGCAATATGACCGATCCCGGGGAACGCGTGCTTGCGGGTGTGGATGCGCTGAACGCGCAGTGCGAACGGCTGGTCGTCATCACCAACGACGTCGGTTCGGACGGCGTCGGCTACCCGCCGGAGACCGCGGCATATATCGATGCGATGGGGCGGATCAACGCGGCGCTCGCGTCGCGCGCCGATACGGTGTATGAACTGGTTGCCGGGATCCCGATTCTGCTGAAAGGAGATTCGCTGCTTTGAAATCGATATGGACGGCGGTCGTCGCCGCGTTTTCCACCTTTTCGGTGCTGCCGACGCCGCGCATTTCCTGGGACCGGTATACCTTGAAGGGCGTGCTGTGCGCACTGCCGCTGGTCGGCGCGGTGATCGGCGGGCTCTGCTGCCTGTATTTTTGGCTTGCCGAATGGCTGCGGCTGCCCGCGATCCTGTCGGCGGTCGTTCTGACCGTGCTGCCGATCGCGGTCTCCGGCGGCATTCATATGGACGGCTTTGCGGATACGGTCGATGCGCTGTCGAGCCATGCGGACGCCGAAAAGAAGCGCGCGATCCTGAAGGATCCGCATGCGGGCGCGTTTGCGATCCTCGGCGTCGGGTGCTATATGCTTCTATACTTCGGACTGTGTGCGGCACTGCCGCTTTCATGGAAAACGATCGGGCTTTTCGGCATTTCGCATGTGCTGGCGCGGGCGACGGGTTCGCTGCTCGGCGCGGCGCTGCGACCGTCGAATCCGGAGGGCATGCTGAAGACCTTCCATGACGCGGCGGCGAAACGCTCAGTCGCGATCCTGATCGTCTGGATCGTGCTCGCGGCTGTTGGCGCGGCATTGCTCGATCCGCTGTCGACGGGGCTGATGCTGCTCGCCTGCGCGCTCGTGTTTCTTTGGGTACGGCATACGGCATACAGACAGTTCGGCGGCATGTCGGGCGATCTTGCGGGATACGGCATCTCGCTTGCATCGCTTGCCATGCTTTTGGGACTCGTACTTTCGGAAAGGATCGTTTCGCTGTGGTTTTGATTTTGGGCGGCGTCGGCGCCGGGAAAAAAGCATATGTGCGTTCGCTGGGATTCACCGATGCGGACATGGGGGATGACATTTCGGACGGTAAGCCCGTTTTGTGCGATCTGGAAACGCTCGTGCGGCGCGATCCGGCGCAGGCGGACGCGCGCTTCGATGCGCTTCTCCGTAAGGAGTTTGTACTTTGCTGTGAGGTCGGCAGCGGTGTGATCCCGCTCGAACGTGCCGATCGCGCATATCGCGAGGCGGTCGGCCGGCTGTGTGTGCGGCTTGCCGAAAAGGCGGCTGCGGTCGTGCGCGTCACGGCAGGCATTCCGACGGCGATCAAGGGGGAACTGCCGTGCAGGTAACGTTGATCCGTCACGGAAAAACCGCAGGGAACCTTGCGGGACGATATGTCGGCAGAAACGATGTGCCGCTCTGTCCGGAAGGCGTCGAAGAAGCCGAACAGGCGAAAAAGGATGCGGCGCGTTCCGTCGTGTATGTTTCGCCGCTTTTGCGCGCAAGGCAGACGGCAAACATCCTGTTTCCGAATGCGCGGCAAACGGTCGTCGAGGATCTCAAGGAGATGGATTTCGGCGATTTCGAGGGACGCACGGCGGACGAAATGGCGGACGATCCCGTTTATCGCAAATGGGTAGAGGACTTCTGCGTCGGCGCATGTCCGAACGGCGAATCGCAGGCGGGCTTTCGCAAACGCGTGACGGCGGCGCTGTCCGAAACGCTGAAAAGCGCAAAGGACGACGTTGTGATCGTCGCGCACGGCGGCGTGATCATGGCGATCATGGCGGAGCTCGCCGAGCCGAAAAAAGATTTTTACGACTGGTACACGCCGAATCTTTGCGGGTATCGCGCAACGGTGCGGTCCGGTCCGTCCGGCATCGTTCTCTTCGACGTGCAGCCGGTGCGGTATCCGCAATAAAGACCGCCGCGATCCGGCGCCGGCAGCATACAGATTTGTTTCATAAAAAGAGGGGTCCTTTCGCGTCTGATCTGTTGCGTAAGACGCGGCAGGACCCCGAAATGCTCCGTAGATAGTAAATGGATATACGGATCAGACGTGTTGTCCGTTATGCACGTACGTTCAAAAACTCGATCTCGACGTCGTAATATCCCGTGAACCCATCGACATGAATGTTTTCGGCATAGATAACGGTCTTGTTGTCATAGATCCTGACCTCGCAGGAACTGCCTTCACCGTACGGAGAACCGTTGTATTCAAAGATGTGCGGCTCAAGCATGGTGAACTTACTGCTCTGCAGCAAGTTCAGGATCACTGCGCTGTTCCAACCCTTCATCCAGGGAAAAGCATCGCCGTGCACGGCAATTGAGTGGTAGTCCAGATCGATGTACCGGAACATGGATAACGTCGGATCGATATCGTCACGCGGATCATCTAAACTGTTGTATAACGAACCGCCGTATATTCTGCCGTTTTTCCGGATCGTCTGGATGGGAGAGCTGCCGGTCGTTACACTGGACAGTTCGTTCTCGGTCCAACCTACGTCTCTGGTCCACGAGTATCGATCCCCGTAAAGCTGGACCTGTGTCGTTGTGCAATGCATTTCACCGCTGATCGAATCTGCAAGCGTCATTCGGAAGGTGTCTATATCTTCTATAGATTGTCCTAACAGGTCGTAGTCCGGCCGTTCATATTCTTCTTCGTCTTCTTTCGCGGCTGACAGATCATAGATCAGATCAATGGCCTCGTCGTAATTCTCGTTTTCAAGAGCATCGAAAATGTCGGCATACTGATCATATTTGCCTGTTCTGCCTGCACATCCGAAAACAGCAAGAATCATCATAAAACCGACCAGCAGTATGAACGCTCGTTTCATAAGTTCCTCTTCCTTAATCATCATTCTGCAAACTTGATATAAACGTATCAATTCCTTATTCTGTATTGATATGCGTTCCGTTTGCGCAATTCGAGTATACATGGAGTTTTTGATTTTGTAAACCGTTTTCGTCCTGTTTTCTTCGGACGTTATGAATATACTATCGACTTATGCAACGGATACGATACCGTGCTGATTCGTGTCAGTTTCAGCACTTGAAGGATTTCATGCTGTATGACCGGTTCATTCGCCGAACGAGCATCCTTCGATACCACGAGTGGTCGAAACATACCAGGTGGAATCTGTTTCCCAACCGAGAGGCTTCCACTTCGAAGTCGAAACGGAGCTGAAGATACGCGAGATGATGTTGCCTTGTGTATACTCAAGTCCGTAAGGATTCAGGTGCGGGTTTGTAATGTAGTAAGAGTGATCCGTCATCTTCTGCTCAAACTCGCAAAAGGTCGGAACGACGGTGATACGATAGACAGAATTACGATTCAGCTTGAGCTTGAGAGAACCTTCGTCAAAGATGCGTTCATAGGAGTCCGCAACATTGCCGTCGTCATCCAACTCTTCGACCGTTACATGGTACTTTTCATACATTTTCTTTGTTCCGGTCGGTGTGTTTTCATGGAAAGCAGGAGCAGTGTAATAATTTCCTTTCATGATCATCATAACGCCTTAGGTTTGCGAGAGCTTCAGAACGTCGGAGAATAACCAGCGCGACGTTGTGCGGACGATGAACGACGTGACGCAGCTGCTGTCTCCTGAGGTCTGTTCACAGACATTGGAAGCGGCGGATGCCGATGAAACAAAGGCGGCGCAGAGCGCGAGCAGACATAGAGTTGCGGTTAGGATTCGTTTCAAAAAGTGTTTCATGTTTTTACCCCCTTGATTTGTTTACAGGTGCAGTTTACAACTTCGGGTTTGCGGTTTTTTCCCCTCTTTTGGCGTAGTCGGCGCGGATCTTCTCGCTCCAGTTTTCCGCGATCGGCGCGCCCGCGCGGAAGCTGCCGATCGTTTTGCCGACGACTTCGTAATTCAGCGCAGTGCCGGCTCCGTCGCACGCATAGCGCACCGCGCGCTTTTCGGAGATGCCGAAGCGCTTTGCCGCGGAGATCGCATCCATGTTCGCGCCGAGGAACAGAAACTCCCAGCCGCACTGCTCCCGCGCCTGCTCGATCATGCAGCGCACCGCATCGTACGTATAGCGGCTGCTTGCGTTCTCCATGCCGTCGGTCGTGATGACGAACACGGTCTTTGCGGGGCGATCCTCCTCACGGGCGTATTTGTGCACGTTGCGGATATGATGCACGGCGCCGCCGATCGCATCGAGCAGAGCGGTACACCCGCCGACGCGATACTGCGCGTCGGTCATCGGTTCGATCTCCTGCACGTTTACACGATCGTACAGGACCTCGCTGTCGTTTGAAAAAAGCACCGCGGACAGGATCGCGCTGCCTTCCTCCTTTTTCTGCCGTTCGACCATGGCGTTGAAGCCGCCGACGGTGTCCGCTTCGAGACCCGCCATCGAGCCGCTGCGGTCGAGGATAAAGACGATTTCCGTAAGATTTTGATTCATAAAAAGAGCCTCCTTCGTTTTGTTCTGCCTGCATCATAGCAGAAACGAAGGAGGCGTTTGTCAATTCGTGTTTGACAGTTCTCAGACGGCGGAACCGGTCTTTAAAAGCGGCAGTCCGCAGTCATAGAGCGCGGCGTTGATCGTGACGATGCTGTATTCCTTCCGCTCGATGAAGTACTGCACCACAAGGTCGGCCTTGCTGCTGCGCGTCAGCGCATAACCGGCTTTGCCGAGCAGCGTCTGCGTGCCGGCAAGGTCGAGCCGCAGTCCCAGCGCAAGCTGGATCGCGGTGCTCTTGGTCGGCTGATAATCCTTTCTGTTGACGATCTTGTGAAAAAGCTGACGGCTGATCTCCGCGCGGCGATAAACGTTCGAATCCTTTTCGTCGTGTTCTTTCAAAAGATCAAGGAGATGCTCGGTAAA
>ONMC01000021.1 GCA_900318745.1 uncultured Eubacteriales bacterium | reverse complement strand
GATCAAGCGTATAGACCTTATACTCTTTATTCATGCCTTTCAGCTTACCGATCGCAACGCCTTCATACATTGCCGCAAGATACTTTTCCGGGCAGCGATAATACGGTACATTTGTCGAGCTGATGAGCGTTGACATATCCGCATCGGTAACGTTGAACGTATACCAATGCCCGTTCCCTGTCCACTTCGTTTCGGTCGATTGATCCTTTGGATTTGTCAAGAAGCAAATTCCGACAACCGCAAGGATCATGACGGACACGATGATCGCCCATCGCAGCGGTCTTTTGTAGCGCAAAACAGATTTGACACGGTTTTTGACGTTGGTTTCTCCGAACGCAAGCGGAGTGACCGAAACGATCCTTTGTGCGCGTCCGCAGTCCAGAAGCGCTTGCGAGTAAGCGGCGACGCGGTCCTTTGTCATCCACCAGATCACACTTTCGTCGCACGCGGTTTCGATGTCGCGGCAAAATAGAATATACGCAAGCCAGCACAGCGGATTGAACCAATGCACCGAAAGGATCAGAAAAGCAAGCAGCTTCCACCATTGATCGCCGCGTTTGAGATGCGCCCGTTCATGCAGCAGCACGCTGTTTTGCGTCTCCTCGGAGAGGTCGGACGGCAGATAGATCTTCGGACGGAACAGCCCGAGAATAAACGGTGTGCGTACCTCGTCGCAAAGATAGATCCCGCGTTCGTCCCGCACCGCGGCGCGAACACTGCGCTTTGCACGAAAGTAGCTGATGAGCAGGAACACGAGCATGCCGGCGATACCGGCGATCCATAGAATCGAAGCAATGAATTGCATGACCTGCAAGGGATTCACGCTGTTTGCAGGATCGGGTGCAAAGTTCTCAATGATGATCGGGTTGATCGTTTCGTTGACGACCGGAATGCCCGTGTTGACCGCAGGATTCGGCATGACCGCGATGTTGCTTGGGATCGGCTCCGCGGACGGGATCAGGCTCAGCACGGTTTTCAGCGAAAACGGGAGGATCAGCCGCAAGCCGATGATTGCGAACAGCAGACAATGGATCCATTTCGGCACACGTCTCAGGATCAATCGGAGCAAAAGCACAACGAGGATCAGGACGCTCGCGGAAATGGACATGTTCAGGACTTTTATGAAAATCGCTTCCATGCCTATTCCCCTCTCTTGTACGCATCAATCATTTTTTGGATCTCATCCGCTTCCGAAGGCGTCAGTCCGCGATCGGATAAAAACGCGGCGAAGAACGCCGGAAGCGAGCCGTGAAAGGAGTCGGCTACGATCTGCTTGCTTCTGTTTGCATAGAATGTTTCCTTGGAGATGCGCGTGCGCACCTTCCCCGCGGTGTTTTCAAACAATCCCTTTTCGCAGAGTTTCTTTAGCACGGTATAGGTGGTCGACTTTTTCCAGCCGAAACGTTCGGCGCAGAGCTTCACAAGCTCGCCCGAATCGATCGGTTCCGTCTCCCAGATCAGATCCGCAAACTGTTCCTGAATTGCGCCGAGCTCCACTTCCATATCTTTGCCTCCTATTTCGTTCGGTCTATTCCTATCGACCGATTAAAGTCTATCACAATAGACCAGCTCTGTCAAGACTGTTCCGCAGCAAAAAAGGAGATCGTTTGGATCTCCCGCAGTATTCTTACATATTTGCTTACCAAACCATAAATAAACGCGTAAAAGTACACCAGTTTGCAGACGAGAGCACGGGATGAATCTCTTGACCTACTCGCCGTATTCCTCGACAAACCGGAATTTGGCTCTCTTTACGATACCGGTGTCCCTACTTCAATCAGGTTTCCGTCGGGGTCGTAAAATCTGACAACTTTCTGTCCCCAACTGTGTGTCATCAGACGATTCACATATTCTGTTTCGGGATACAGCGTTTCGAGTCGTTTGACAAATCCTTCTATGTCGGACTCCTCAAAATATAATTCTGACTGATTGCTGTTCGGAATGGTTCGTTTTCCCGTGAATGCTTCCCAGTAACTTGATTCCTGTAAATACAAATGATCGGTCAATTCCATATTGCCGTCGTTGTCCCAAACCAACCGGAATCCAAACATATCACGATAGAACTTCAGCGCACGGCTGCAGCTTTTCACAACAATAAGCGTTCCTTTGTATTTCATACGCTCCTCCGCAAATCCCGATTTGTTGAAGTGATTATATCATGTTCAAACGAACAGAACAACAAGAAAACCTCTCTTGTCCTGGTAGACAAAAGAGGGAAGTGAAATCGTTCGCTTTGCTCACGGTGAAATCAACGGCTGACGCCGCTGGTGAAATCGTTCGGCTGTGCCTCACGGTGAAATGAAATCCGTCCACACCCCGCGAAGCGGGATTTCACCGCGCAGCGATTTCGCCCGCCGGAGGCGGATTTCACCCATCCGAAAGGACGGATTTCGTTGAAAAAAGCACTTGCCGAAGCAAGTGCTTTTTTCTGGCTGCCGAACTAGGATTCGAACCTAGACAATACGAGTCAGAGTCGTAGGTGCTACCATTACACAATTCGGCAATATCCTCAGAAAATCCCGCCGTGCCGTCCGTTCGGGGGTGATAAGACCCGCCACTCGGCAGGTGGGTACACTGCGGAGCCCGCAATCTTCCCGTCGAGGCGGGCTTGATTTTAGGTCGACCGACGCGTGCTTTCCCGTAATCACTCTGTGGGTTTATCACATAAACGTAACGCACACCGCAGGATTTCTGTACTGGTGGGGTTAGTTGGGCTCGAACCAATGACCTCCACGATGTCAACGTGGCGCTCTAACCAACTGAGCTATAACCCCTTGCGAAATCTTATTATACACATTTTAAGAAAAAATGCAAGCCTTTTTTTCATTTTTTTCGAAGTCAATTCGGATCCGCCTGTAAACACGGCAAAAAATCTTACGGTTTCCTTGCTTTTTCGCGCACAACATACTATAATAGCAAGTGATTTTTTCAGAAAGGAGGATTCCGATGGATCTGTTTTCAAAATGTCACAATCCGCTCGTAGAAGAAGCCCGCGCAAAGAATATCTATCCGTATTTCCACGAGCTTGAATCGATGCAGGCACCTGAAGTCATCATGGAAGGTAAGCGTCGCATCATGCTCGGTTCGAACGGTTATCTGGGACTTGCTACGCATCCCCGCGTCATCGAAGCGGGAGTCGAGGCGATTCGCCGATTCGGCTCCGGCTGTGCGGGATCGCGTTTTCTGAACGGCACGCTCGTGCTGCACACGCAGCTGGAACGCGAGCTTGCGGCGTTCGTCGGCAAGGAGTCTTGCATGACCTTCTCGACCGGATTCCAGTCCAATCTCGGGATCATCAGCGCCATCGCGGGGCGCGGCGACGTCATTCTGTGCGATCGCGAAAATCACGCGAGCATTTACGACGGCTGTAAGCTTTCCTATGCCGATATGGTGCGCTATCACCATAACGACATGGAGGACCTCGAAAAGAAGCTTTCGAACATTCCCGACAAAGCGGGACGACTGATCGTGACCGACGGCGTCTTCTCGATGGGCGGCGATATCTGCAACCTGCCCGAAATCGTCCGACTCGCCAAGAAATACGGCGCGCGCGTCATGGTTGACGACGCGCACGGACTCGGCGTTCTCGGCGAAGGCGGCAAAGGCACTGCGGCGCATTTCGGTCTGACCGACGACGTTGACATCATCATGGGCACGTTTTCGAAGTCGCTTGCCGGCATCGGCGGTTTCATGGCGGCAAAGGAAGAGATCGTAGACTATGTACGGCACGTATCGCGCCCGTTCATCTTCTGCGCATCCATCCCCCCTGCCTCCTGCGCGACCGTCATCGAAGCGCTGCACATTCTGATCGAACAGCCTGAGCTTCCGAAGCGGCTGATGGATCTCTCGATGTACATGCGCAACAATCTGAAAAAGGCGGGAATCGCGATCCGCGAGAGCACAACGCCGATCATTCCGCTCTATACGCACGATCTGGAAACGACGCTGACCGTCGGCAAGGTGCTGTTCGAGCGCGGCGTCTATGTGAACCCCGTTCTGCCGCCCGCCGTGCATCCTTCCGAGTGCCTGCTCAGAACGAGCTACATGGCGACGCATACGGAAGCGCTCCTCGATGAGGCGCTCGACATCATCAAAGAGGTATTTACCGAATATGGCATCTGAACAGCGAATCGTCGTGATCACCGGCGCTTCCAACGGAATCGGAAAGGCGGCGGCTGCCGCTTTTTCGCGTTTCGGGGATCGCGTTTACAATCTCTCGCGGCATGATCCGCACGATGAAAACAGCACGTTTTTCGCCTGCGACGTCACCGATGACGCGCAGTGCGATGCGGCGATCGATGCGGTGATCCGGGACGCCGGGCGCATCGACGTACTCGTTCTGAACGCGGGTTTCGGCATCTCCGGTCCGATCGAAACGACCGAAACCACCGCGATGCAGCGGCAGTTCGACGTATGCCTGTTCGGTGCGATCCGCGTGTTGAAGCCGGCGCTTCCCGCGCTGCGCAAAAGCCGCGGCACGATTCTGTTTACCTCATCGGTCGCAGCCGTCACACCGATCCCGTATCAGGCGTTCTATTCCGCAGCGAAAGCGGCGATCAACAGCGTTGTGATGGCGCTTCGGAATGAACTGAAGGGTACCGGCATCCGCGTAGCGGCGGTCCTTCCGGGCGACGTAAAGACGGACTTTACCGCAAAACGCGAGAAGAACGCGGTCAATGCCGCGCTCTATCCGAACGAGGTCCGATCCGTCGCCAGGATGGAGCACGACGAGCAGCACGGCATGTCGCCGGACCGCATCGCAAAGCGGTTTGTGAAGCTTTCAAGGCAGAAAAATCCGAAGCCGTTCTGTTCGGTGGGCATTGCATACTCCGCCGTCTGCGTGCTGATCAAGTTCCTGCCCGCACGCTTTGCAAACTGGGTTCTGGGCAAAATGTACGCATAGGTCCGATCGGTGTGAACCGACGGCAGCGCAGTTCGGAAAGGATTCTTCATGCACACGGACAGCATTGTGATGCTTTGCATCCTCGTTCCGCTCGCCGCATTCTTTACCGGGATCGGCATCTTTGCGTGGACGCGCAAAAAGCCGATGTGGTTCTGGTCCGGCAGCACCGTCAGAGAAAGTGAGATCACCGACGTGCGCGCCTATAACCGCGCCAACGGGATCATGTGGATCGCGTTTTCGCTGATCTTCTGGGTCGCCGCCGTCCTCGGCATCTTCCATGCGGGCGCCGCCGGTCTTGTCATCGGACTCGGCACGGTCGCCGGTACGGTTTCGCTCATCTTCATCTATCAAGCGATCTATCGGAAATACAGGAGATAACCATGTTCAATCCCACACCCGCTATGGCCGGATGGTTCGGCTATCCGTTGGAACTGAACGATCGTCTGCGTCTCATCCGCGACGCAGGCTTTCAAAGCGTGCTTCTGTGGTGGGCGGTCGAATCGAAATATGAGCCGCCCGTGCCCGAAAAGGTCGAAACCGCGGCAAAGTACGGTCTTTCGGTTGAAAACGCGCATCTGCAGTTTGCGGATATGAACGCGATCTGGCAGGACGGGTACGACGGTGAGCACTATCTGGCAGAACTTGCGGGACTCGTCGCCGAGGCGGGCGTATACGGCGTACCGACGCTGGTCGTGCATCTGACACGGCGCAAGGATCCTCCGCCGTTTTCGGATCTCGGCTTCTCGCGATTCCTTCGTCTTTGCGATGTTGCAGAGCGCGCGAATGTGGATCTCGCGTTTGAAAACCTGCGCGCACCGCAGTACCTGTATGAGTTTATGCGCCGGGTCGATTCACCGCGTATCGGCGTCTGCTTCGACGCCGGACACAACCACGTCTTCTGCCCCGACCGGCGGATCGCCGTCGACTTTGCCGACCGCATCAAGGCAGTGCATCTGCACGACAATTTCGGCACGTTCGACGCGCATAATCTTCCCGGCGACGGCAATATCGACTGGAAGCAGATCAGAAGCGAGCTTCTTGCTTCTTCCTACACCGGCGCGTGGTCGCTCGAAATCGAGCATGTCGGAACGGACGAGTTCGGCAAAGAACTTCTTTCAAAAGAGGACGATCCGTACTTCGGCATGGGTCCCGAAGAATACCTTGCCCGGGCGTTTTCCGCGCATCAAAAACTCATCAACGGCGAGCTGTAACAGAAAAGACGCACCGGAATAACCGATGCGTCTGATTGTTTTTGCAATTATGCGTCGTATCCGTTCGGGTTCATCGACTGCCAATGATAGCCCGTCTTGCACATGTTGACGAGATCGCGTTCGGCCTTCCAGCCCAAAAGCTCTTCCGCCTTCTTCGGATCGGCGTAGTTTTCGGCGACGTCGCCGGGACGGCGGTCGACGATCTCATACGGGATCGTGACGCCGTTTGCATCTTCATATGCATGGATCACGTCGAGCACCGAGTAACCTGTTCCGGTGCCGAGGTTGATCGCTTCGACACCGGTATGACGGTCGGCGTATTCGAGCGCCTTGAGATGTCCCTTTGCAAGATCGACGACGTGAATATAGTCGCGCACGCCGGTGCCGTCGGGCGTCGGATAATCGTTTCCGAACACGCGGAGCTTCTTGAGCTTGCCGGTCGCAACCTGGTTGATATACGGGAGCAGATTGTTCGGGATCCCCTGCGGGTCCTCGCCGATCAGTCCCGAATCATGCGCGCCGATCGGGTTGAAGTATCTGAGCAGAACGACCGACATTTCCGGGTTCGCCAGTGCGAAATCCGAAAGGATCTGTTCGCCCATGAACTTCGTCCAGCCGTAGGGATTCGTGCACCAGCGCGGCGCGTCCTCGCGAATCGGCACTTTCGGAACGCCGTAGACTGTTGCGGACGAGCTGAACACAATGTGACGCACGTCGAACTCCTTCATGCACTCGAGCAGTGTCAGCGTGGCGTCGAGATTGTTTCTGTAATACTCGACCGGTTTTGCGACGCTTTCGCCTACGGCCTTGAGCCCCGCAAAGTGGATGATCGAGCCGAAGTCGTGCGTTCTGAACAGGTCACGCATCGCTTCCTGGTCGCACACGTCGACTTTGACAAAGTCCGGACGCTTTCCCGTGATCGTCTCGATTCGATCGAGCACCGCTTCTTTGGAATTATAAAGGTTATCCGCGATCAGCACGGGATAATCCGCATTGAGAAGTTCCACCACCGTGTGCGAGCCGATATAGCCCGCGCCGCCCGTCACCAGTACCGTTTGTTTCATATCGTTTCCTTTCCGCTTTCGCGTTCGATTGATCGTATCCATTATACAAAAGCAGGCCTCCGTTTGCAAGGGTTATGCCGCTTTCTTTTCGCGGATCGTGAACAGCCGCACACCGCAGGCAAGCGCAAGCGCAAACAACACGACGACCGTGATGACGGTTCCGCGGTTTGCTTTTTGGCACGCTGCATCGTACGCCGCTTCCGTATCGCCCGCAAAGCGCAGAACGACCGGATTCCGGTATGCAGGCGATTCGTCCGTTCGCCATGCGATATATGCGTCCGCATCCGCCCCAAACGCTTCCTCTGCGCCTTTGTTGTGTCGATTCAGCGGTTCGCAGAAGAAATAGCCGGACAGGATCGCCGCTTCGATGTGCGACTCGCCCGCCGCGAAATACGGCGAAAGCGCCGCGTAAAGCGGTTCATCCGGTTCGACCAGCAAACTGATCAGCACCTCTGTTTCGTCGCGGTCGCGATAGCTTGCAAGCAGCAGCTCCGACGGTCGTTCCCGATCCGGTTCCTCCGCATAACGATCCAGCACGGTCAGCGCGTTGAGGCAGCAATCCGCCGAACCGTCGAGCGCATCCGAAGCCGCAAACTCCGCAAAGACCGGCGCTTTACGGCTGCCGGTCAGCAGCAGAAGAAGCGACGCCGCAAGCACGAGCGCAGCAGCGATCGCTCCGTATACCATTCGGGATTTCGATGACGATGGATTCATGGATCCAGTATACCTGTTTTTTTCCGGATTTTCAACTGTGCGTATGAAAACCGGCAGATTTGCCGAAACTAAATGCAAAACCCACAAAAGGAAGGTCCCTCATGAAATCAACCGGTATCGTTCGGCGCATCGACGAACTCGGCAGGATCGTGATCCCAAAGGAGATCCGGCGCATCCTGCACATCCGCGAAGGAGATCCGATCGAAATCTTCACCAGCGAAGATGCGATCGTCCTGAAAAAGTATGCGCGCGTGCGCGAACTCGGCGATTATGCCGAAGCGTTCTGCCAGGCGTTGTGCGGCGCGTTCGGTTTCTCCGCCGCCGTTGCAGACACGGAAACCGTATTATATGCTGCAGGACCGATGAAAAAACAGCTGACCGGCATGAAGCTGTCCTCTGCCTTTGTTGAGACGATGCGGCAAAAACAGGCGCTCACGGTGCGTGACGGGTATCTTATATCGATGCAGGCGGAACCGGTACGATCGGTCGCCGCGATGCCGGTCCTGGTCGGCGGAGATCCGGCGGGAAGCGTGCTGCTGTTGAGTGACGATCCGCGGCTTTCGATCGAAGATGCACAGCTCGGCGCGCTGAAAGCCGCCGCGCTGTATTTCGGAAAGCAGCTCGAGAGCTGATCATAAAAGGGGCGCCGGATCGTTCCGACACCCCCTTCTTTCAATATTCCGTCAGGCTCGGGTTGTTGCCGTTGCAGTAGATCAGCACCGTTGCGAGCGCAACGCCGATCGCACCGACTACGGGCGGCATAGATACGCCGCTCGTTACGAGCGAATTCACGACCGCTTCATAGACGGCTGCCGCAAGTCCGATCCAGAACAGAATGCTCCTGGTCCTCTGTTGTCTTTCCATACCGTTTCTCCTTTGTCAGAATAGTTTTCCCAAAACAAACCCGACGATCCCGACCGCCGCGGCGGTCAGCACGGACAGCGTCAGCGCTTCAAACCGCTTGCCGTTTCTGCTCTCGAGTGCGCGCAGACGCTCTTCATGATCCGCACCGTTCTCCGCGATGGTTTTGAGATTCGTCTCGATGCGCGCCAGCGCTTCGAGGATCTCGGAAATCGAACGCTCAGCCATGCCGCACCTCCGTATAACGCGGACGGTCGGTGATAAACGCTTCCGTTCCGTTCCATTCGATGCGATACCATCCGGACGGCGCCGTGCCGAGAAGCGGCAGACAATCGTTTTTGTGCGCGATCCCGATGCAGCGGGATCCCACGCCGTCGCCTTTCCGTACGCGCACCGAACCGCCTTTTACGAGAACGTACGTCCGATCCGTGTCATACGGCAGTGCTTTGAACCGTCCGAAACGGTTCCAGTATCCTGCTCTTCGCGCGTTTCTTACGACGCCCCGTTCGCGTCCGATGCACTCGATCTGTTCCGTTCCGGCGCAAACGCCGACGTGCACGATCTGCTTCCCGTCGTGATGAAAGACGAGATCCCCCGGTTTCAGTTCGTCCTCCGTAAGCGGCTCGCACAATGCGTACAGTCCTCTGCTCGATACATCCGTCTTCTGTGCGCCGATCGACCGCAGCGCCCAATATACGAGCCCCGAGCAGTCGAATGCACGGATCTCTTTGACACCGGCGGCCTTACGCTTTTGATACAGTGCGATTGCACGGCTTGCGTTCATCGCATTCGCTTCCCGCCGTCTGATCCATCCTTCGGGATCGTCCATCGCATCGAGAAGTTCCCCGTTCCCTCCCCATACATAGACGCCCCTTCCGACTTGTTCGTTCAGCAGTTTGAGAAATCGATCACGCAGTTTGTTTTGATTCGGATATGTTTGTTCCATATCAGCTCCTTTCCTCCCGACAACTGCATTGTATCACGTGGAATTGTGACGGATTATACACTTTTCGTCACAATTCAAAAACAAAAAACTGCCCGCATATGCAGGCAGAAACGGTCCGGTTGGGGGTTGTCGGCGCGTATTTACAAAGAAAGGTTCGACAAAAAAGACGCACCGCCGTGCGTCTCAGAGTTTTGGATTATCGTCTGCCGCCGTAATAGGCGGTCGTCATCCGAAGCATGCGAATGACGAACGGGAACACGATATCGCGCTGCTCTTTCGGGAGCTTGAAGATCGCGCTGATCATATCGGGCACCGCTTTGTTTCGGTTTCGCCAGATCTCGGTGAGAGAGCGATATCCGCCCTCGTTCGCCACGCGGAAAACGGTGTCCATCGAGAGTTTGCGATGTTCCTCCGGCGTTTCGATGAGCAGTTTCATGAACGCGTCATGGAACTGTTTCGCGCCGTCCGCAAAATCCGGCTCGCGCAGAAAGCGGTTGCCTTCGATCAGCCAGCGGTTGCTGTAATGCTGATACAGTCCGCGCAGCGTGCCGCGCGTGACGACGTAGTTCGGAATGTTGTTGAGCATGCGCGAAACCGCGGAATAGCGCGGTGCAATCAGCAGGCAGCGATCGGAAATCGCGCGAAACCGCTCGGATGCAAGGAAATCGTTCCGAAAGCCCGGTCCGTCGAAGTCGTAGACGGATTTCAGTCGGTCGGGCGATTCGCACATGGCCGGCGCATACACCGCGAGATGCCCGCCCTTTGAATAGCCGCACATTGTGAAGCGACCGCCGCGGCTGTTCAGGACATCGTTGACATACTCCACGGACGTTTCCTGTCCCGCGATATGCCCGTTGACCGCAAGGTTCAGGTCCTCCTTCCAGCCGAGCAGCGTATCGTCGGTTCCGGCGATCGCAAGGATCTGATCGCCTTCCTGCGTTTCGAGACCGACCGCGGAGAACTGTTCCTCCTCCTCAAGCGACCAGATGTAGCGAAACCCGTACATCTTCAGATCGCGATAGCGCGGCGCATCCTCCATAGCGAGAAAAATATCGATAAAATCACGCGGGATGAACAGTCCCGGCGGATTCGGGTCACCGCGCATCTTGACGCGATACAGGGCGGCCGCGTCGCCGATCGTGCGATCCTCATCCTTCATCCCGCTGCCGACCGACCCCTGCAGGTCGAGGTACGGGAGCGAGGCGAATGCCAGCATATCCACCTCATTGTACGGTTCCATTGCAGTCGTGACGCGCGAATTGGCGCGCACATAATCCATCAGATACATAAAACTCCTTGTGCCTGCCGCATTGCGAAAGTGCACGGCATCTGTTATACTGTTTCCATGCAAATGCGTTCGATGACCGTAACAAGCGCATATGACGGACGCTCCGTCGCCTCCGTGCTGAAGGCGTGCTTCGGCGTGTCCGAAACGTACCTGAAACGGCTGAAAACGCGCCCGGGTTCGCTGCTGCTGAACGGTGAGCCGGTCTATGTCGTTGCCTGCGTCAAACCGGGTGATCTGCTTGCGTTCGATCCGTCTGACGGCGAACGCATGCCGATCCGTCCGATTTCCCGTCCGCTTCCCGTCGTCTTTGAAGACGAATGGTTCATCGTGATCAACAAACCGAGCGGGTTCGGCGTACACCCCTCCCGCGATCCGGATGAACCGACCGTTGAGAACGCGCTTGCCGCACATTTTTCCGGGTTTGACAATCCGCATCCGGTCAGCCGTCTCGACAAAGGAACGAGCGGTCTGATGCTCGTTGCAAAGAGCGGATATGTGCACGCGCTGTTCAAGGCGCAGCAAACCGACGGTCGATATCAAAAGAGATACCTCGCGATTCTGAACGGCGTACCCGAGCGATCGCATGTTACGATCGAGGCGCCGATCGGTCCGCTTCACGGCTCGACCTATCAGCGCACGGTGCGAACCGACGGTGCGTATGCAAAGAGCGAATGCACCGTGCTCGCCTCGCATGACGGTCTGTCGCTGTGCGAGTTAATCCCGCACACAGGACGCACGCATCAGCTGCGCGTACACATGGCTTACGCCGGTGTGCCGCTTCTCGGCGATTGGCTGTACGGGCAACGCTCAAGCGAGGTCGACCGCCCGCTGCTGCATGCATCGCGTCTCGCCTTCGATCACCCGATCGACGGAACGCGCATGTCGCTGTCCGCGCCCCTGCCGGATGATTTTCGCCTTTATTTCCCTTCTGAACAATACTGATCCAGAAACGGCAGAATGTGCGCCCGATACCCTTCCGGGTCGGTCGCATAGGCTTCGCCGTGCTTTGCTCCCGAAACCGTCCACCGTTTCTTCGGCGCGGCGCACGCGTCGTACAGTTCCTCCATCATGCGGTACGGCACGACCTCATCCGCATCGCCGTGCACAAAAAACGTCGGCGTATGCGAACGAGAAACGGCTTTTTTGCAATCCGCCGGAAAATAACTCACGCCGGTATGGATCCGAGATAACAGATCGACGCACCTGCGCGTGATCGGCAGCCAGCCGTGCGCGCCTTCGCGAAACAGCTCGCTTGCCTTGGAATAGGAGCAATCGGAGACGGCGCATTTCACCGCATCCGGAAGCGCGCGACCCGTTGCAAGCAGCACCGTAGCCGCTCCCATGGAAATGCCCATCAACGCAATCGAGCAATCCCTGCCGCAGCGATCGAAAACGACGTCGATCCACGAAAGAAGATCCTCGCTTTCCCGAACGCCGTAGGTCACATACCTGCCATCGCTTTCATAAAGCGCGCGCTGCGATACCGCAAGCACGGCATACCCGTCTTCCAGCAAACATTCGAATACGCCGGCGTAATCCCACCACGGCGCGCTTCGCCATCCGTGCACCACGATCGCCGCCTTTTTTGCACCGTCGTTCGGATACCAGTTTGCACGCAGCGTCAGACCGTCCTTTGACTGTACGGATACCTGCTCATGCGGATACGCAAGCATGTTGTCGTACGTACGCACACGCATCTGCACGATTCGCGAAGGATCCTTTCGTGCGCCTTCAATGATCGCGTCTTTTTGCTCGCTGTTGCCGCGAAAGACCTTTTCGTAAATGCAGAACGAAGCGGAGATCAGCGTCGAGATCGGGATCGAGAGCCCGATGAGAACATACCAGTACCACTCCATCGCGTTCACCCGTTCATCCGCTTGATTCTGTGCTCTTCGACCGGACGCTTGCGCGGTCGCTCGATCGGATCGATCACGCGCGGCGGTTTCTGCGGTTCGCGCGTTTCAGGATAACCGAACGGTCGATACTCGTGCTGCTGTTCAGACGGCCGCCGTGCATCGCCCGTCGAAGGATCCTGCGGCGGTTCCGACTGCTGCTGCATATTCGCGGGCATGATCCGATGCGGCGCAGCATCCGCGATCGTAAGCTGCTGCTGTTTTCTTCTCTGCGTGTCTGCAGACGGCGCGGGAATGCGCTTCTCCGGTACTTCGTATTCTGTCCGGACGGGCTTTGCTTCCGCTTGCTCCGCACTCGCCTTCACGGGTTCCGTTTGCGATCCTGCGGGCTTCTGCTTTTCCGGTTCCGGCATTTGCTGCGCGGAATCGGAACGGAACTTTTCGGGCACCTGTTTCGGTTTTTCGGATTTCGGTTTTGCCGTTTGTGCGTTCGCCCTTTCTCTGACACGCTTCGGTTTCGGCTTTTCTTCGGTCCGGTCCGGCTTCGGTTCGACCGGATTGACCGGAATCAGTTTGATGTCATCACGCACCGATGCGGACTTGACGCGTGAAACGGGGATGATCCGTGTAGCCGTGTAAGCGGAGTCGATCGTCTTCGTTTCCTCCGGCTCTGCGGTTTTCACGATCGTCGCGGGTGACGATCTGTATTCGCGCAGGTTTTCGCTGAGCTTGTCCGCGTATTCCTTTCTGCGCGCTTCCGCTTCCTGCTCCGTCAGCTCGCCGTAGTCGCGCAGCTTGACCGGGACGGTATAGCCGAACTGTTCGGTCGGCGCATCTCCGAAGATCTGCGGTTCCGCGCGGCGATTCGATTTACGCAGCTCGTTCTCCATGTTCTCTTCAATTTCCGGAGGCAGTTTTGCCTTCAGATTCCGTTCGATCGCATACAGCACGATGCAGACGATCGCACACGCGATCGATACGATCAGAACGATCAGCCCCGCGATGCGCAGAACGCTGCGGTACTTGACGTCGAGATCCTTCAAATACGGATTGTTCGGATAGACATAAACGGGGTCGTTCGTCTGATCTGCAAGCTGTTTTAAGCGGGACAGGTCAAGACGGATCGTCTCACTCGTGCAGCGCTGTCCGGCCGGGTCGTCAGCAGACACGTTGAACGCCAGCTCCGGAACGCCGTCGAGCTGCAGAGATTTGATCGCCCACGTTTCGCCGTTTTGCAGTTCCTCGTAAGAAGCGAGATCGCCGAACAGGTTCAGCTCCGTCAGCGTTGCATTGCGCATCTTGACGGTGCTGTAATTGCGGATCTCGAACTGGATCGATCCGCACAGCTTGCCGTTTTCATCGTAGTAGGCGCGCTGCAGGACGACGTACAGGCTGATCTTGACCGAGTCGCCTTCGACGACCGGAATGACCTCGTATTGATTCGGATCGGTGACCGTAAAGACCGTATCGAACACATCGGTCGCCTCAGCATGGAACTGAACTTTGCGAATGATTTCGGATGAAATCGCGGAAGGCACCGCGTATTTCAGAACCTTGCTCTGATCGGGCGCGAGATCAAACGGAGCATCGATCGGCGTATTGATCTCGTCGTACAGCTGAATGTTTGTTACCGTATGATTGCCGCCGTTGTGCACCGAGACAAGGAACGATGTCCCCTCGCTCGTTGCCGAATGATCCTCGACCTTGAGCGTCAGCTCCACAACGACCGATTCGACGGTCAGCATCGTTTCCGAGCGCGTCATTTGCTCACGCTGACGCACGGTGTACTCGACGGCGGGAGAAAAGCTCATGTCCTCTTTTCCCATCGTGTATGTGACTTCGATGCTTTTGGATTCGCCCGCAAACAGTTCCGTCGAGGGCAGACCGATGCTTTGCATGCTCTGCTCCGGATCGTACAGTTTAAGCGCGCTCATATCAAACTTTGTATCGTTTGTGATCGTATAGACGACGGTGAACGTCTCGCCTACGCGCACGCGTTCGACCGGCGCAGACGCCGTTACGGACAGTTCGGGCGGAACAAAACGCTCGATGCGGATCTCCGCTTCCGCTTCCCGCTCGTGCTGGATCGCGGTGGACGTGCCCTCCTCGTTGTCGATCACCAGTTCCGTTTCCTTCCATGCGAGGCGGTAAACGACGGTGGTGTCCAACTGCTCGTCCGAGATCGCGACATCCGTCAGATGAAACTCTTTGGTGCCGCCTGCGAGCACGGTGATATGTTCGTCAAGCACCAGCGTGCGATCCTCGTATCCGCCGGTGAGCGTTGCAAAGTCCAACGTATAGTCCTCTTTGCCGTTGTTGCGGATGGTGAACAGCAGATCGGGAATCGTGCCTCCGGTTTCCAGTTCCGGATCCGGATCGCATTGGATCGTCATCGTGATCGGATGATCTGCGTCGGCGAATACGCCCGCGGGTATCCATACACCCGCAAGCAGCAGAATCGATATGCAGATCAGAAGCAGTTTCCGCCTCATTTGCCCTCCGCCGTTTGCTGATCCTCGGCAAAGCCGAAGTATCCTTCTTCAAACGCCTGCGCGGTAACGCGCGCTTCCGTGCGTTCGCGCAGCGCTTTCAAAAACGCGTCCGTGCGATCCGTTCTGCAGCGAAAGATGCAGTCGATCGCCTCGGAATATTCCGTATGCTCCAGTACGCCGAACCGTTCCATCACGCTCTGTACCGCATTCCAGTACGGATACTCCACATGCAGCCGGTATCCCGTGCACGGAAGCATGTGCAGGATTCCTGCTGCGTCCACCGCGTCCGTGGTCGAACGCGTATATGCGCGCACAAGCCCGCCTGCGCCGAGCAGAATCCCGCCGAAATATCGCGTTGAGATGACAAGCAGATCATAAAGATCGCGCTTTTTCAGAACCTCCATCATCGGAAGCCCGGCTGTGCCCTGCGGTTCTCCGTCATCGGAATAGCGCGCTGCTCCGCTTCGCAGCCGATATGCGTAGCAATTATGCGTTGCATCCCAGTGCTGTTTGCGGATGCGTTCGAGGATCTTCAGCGCTTCCGACTCATCGGATACGGCAAAGCAGCGTCCGATAAAGCGTGATCGTGATATAACGTATTCGGTTTCGCTGTTCTTCCCGACCGTGCAGTACGGCTTCAGCTGTGACGATTCCAATTCCGGATCCTTTCCTTTTGCAGGCGCATACTTCTCTGTATGACAGTATATCAAATTGTTCCCGTCTTTGCAACCGATGCACCAAACTGTTCACAGAACCGCCGAAATTCGTCCGCATCCGAACGTTCGGGCATAAAAAAACTGCCGGGTATATACCCGGCAGTTTTGCAATATGCTGTTTTATGCTCTGTAAGCCATGACTGCTTCGTAGTAGCAGTAGATCGCGGCAACTGCATTCTTTGCTGCAGCAGATACCGTCGTTGCTTTCAGAACGGTGTCGACATAGGACAGTGCGCTGACTGTGATCGTCGCCGTGCCGTGGTCCGTCGTTGCCACGATCGTGTGCGCCTCGCCGAGCTTATGTGCCGAGATGCCGGACGTCTGTACGTAGAAGCGGTTTCCGTCCTTCTTCACCGTCGCGTTCCTGCCGTCGATCGTGACCTTCAGCGAACCCGTATAGCCGCTTGCCGGCTTGAAGAATACCTTGATCGATGTCTCGCTGTCCAGCATCAGTGCATAGGACGGAACGCCGGACAGGTCGCCGTTCGTCTTGTTGTCGCGAACCACGGCGTATTTCGCAACAGCGCTTCCGATCGCATTCAGATCGAAGCTCTGCTTGTAATAATGGTCCATCTCCGCGTAGTCCGTGCCGAGCGTCCATCTGCCGGATTCCACCAGGAACAGCTGTACATAGTGTCCGAAGTCCGCGATCGACTGAAGCAGGTTCTTCGTCTTCGTATTGAATGCGGAGGCGTTCTGGTCGAACAGGATGAAGTAATCCTTGACCGAATACGTTTCCTCGATCGTCTGTCCGTCGCCGTAATGGAACGTCGCCGTGATCTTGTCCGCCATCTGGATCGAGTTGATGTAGCAGGTGAAGCCGTAATACGTCTTGCTGCCGTTCATGTAATTCGGGTCATAATTGTCGCGCGCCGTGCACGTGCCCTTGCCGCTGATGTCAAAGGTCATGTAGCTCTTTGTGTAGTCCACGCCTTCGATGCTCGGAAGATCCATGAAGAAGTTCAGACCGATCTGTCCGGAAAGCACCAGCGAGTGCGTCGTGAACTTCGG
>ONMC01000082.1 GCA_900318745.1 uncultured Eubacteriales bacterium | reverse complement strand
TACTCTACTCGGTTTTCTCCGATGTTGTTCTCTAAAGAGAATTCGGTCCGGATCGCGTTTGAAAGTGCGACGCCGATGTCGATCAGACGGACACCGGGAAGTTCTTCTTTGATCACATCGATCAAAAAAGGATAATGCGTACAGCCGAGGATCAGCGTATCGACGTCGGTGCCGCGGATCGGACTTAAATAGCGCTCTACCGTCAGTTTTGTGATCGGATCATCTTCACGGAACCCGTTTTCGATCAAGGGAACGAACAGCGGGCACTCGATACCGGAAACGCGGCATTCCGGCGAAATCCTGCTCAGATACGATGAATACGCATTGCTGCTGACAGTCGCATGCGTTCCGATGACGCAGATGTGCTTCGAACCTGTTACGGAAACGGCAGATTCGCATGCCGGTTCGATTACGCCGATGATCGGAATGTCAAACGCTTTCTTCAGATGAGAAAGAGCGATTGCGCTGACGGTGCCGCATGCAACAATAATCGCTTCAACACCTTTGGAAAGGAGAAAGCGAACATCCTGCTCCGCATAATGCATGATGGTATCCGGCGTTCGAGAGCCGTACGGTACGCGGGCTGTATCGCCGAAATACACGATCTCAAGTCCCTTATTCTGCGCACAGATCGCATTCAGAACGGTTAACCCGCCCATGCCGCTGTCAAATACACCGATTTTTTGATAAGTTGACATTGTAAACTCCAGATTCGATTTCATTGCATTTTAGCACGTTTCGATTCATTATGCAATCAAGATATGCAAATTCGGTTCGAAGAATACAAAAAACCGCATTCCGATACTCGGCTATAGCCGGTTTTCGGAATGCGGTTTCAGGTCATTCTCGCTTTAGCAGCAGACGGTATTTCTCATCATTCTGTTCATAAACGGATTCGACGTCCCGATCCAATGCATCATATAACGGTGTGTCCGCCTGATATCGGACACAGGTTCCGCAGCTTGATGAAAGCTCTCTCGGAACCGGACCTGCCTTGCACGGAACACCCGCCTTCTTGAATGTGCGGGCGGTCAGGATCGCTGCCGCCTGCGTATAGAATGTTGCGAGATAATTCATCTGCGCAAAGTGATAAGAAAGTCGCCTTCCTCATTCTCTTTATATTCGACCCGGTATCCCTGTGAGTTGCCGAATCTTGTGATGTTGCCGACCGCCGTCATATGGTCCGCAAGCACTTCCAGATTCTCGGGGTGATTCTTTTTGACCTCTTTCTGCACGGCAAGAACCGGCATCGGACAATTCAATCCTCGTACGTCCAACATGACTTAAGCCCTCCTTTTCGTATTGAAGATCGAAAGTGCAAGCAAGAATACGAATCCTGCGATCAGCACCCAGAGCACGGGACCTGCTCCGATTCCTTTTGCACTCGATGCAAGGCCGAAGTTGTGAGAAACAGCTGCGCCTGCGATAAAGCCGAGTACCGTGATCGCGGAATCACTGTTGCCTTCACCGCTCAAAACAAGCTGGCGCAGCGGGCAGCCGCCGAGCAATACACTTCCCCAACCGACGAGCACCATGCCGAGGAAATTGAATACGCCGTCGGTATGCGCAATCGGCTGATCGGCAAAACTGAATTTCAAACTCTTCGTAATCAGATTGCCGATGACAACCGTCACGATGATCGCAATGAAGCCGTAAACGAGATGGAAGTCCTTGAACATGAGCGCATCGCGGATACCGCCCGCCATGCAAAGACGCGAACGCTGGCAAAGCGCTCCGACAGCGATCGCGATCAGAAGAGCCGCAATCCAGGGCGCATGCTGACTGCCGGGACCTTCTTCGCTCTTTGCAAACAGCTCCGTTGCGATCGAAAGAACGAAAAGTACGACAAGGATAACGGGAAGAATCAGACCTTCTGCTTTGTTTTGTTTATACGCACGGTTCAGAGAGAATCCGAAACGAAGCGGGAATGTTCCGATCACGATACCGACGACAAAGCCGGCAAGACCGACGAGCGCATTCAGATCGCCGCCGCCGATGCGAATGACCATACGAAGCGGACATCCGAGGAATACAAGACCGCCGATCATGACGAACATGCCGATAAAGAATCTGGTGATCGGCGAGGAACCGCCCTGCGGACGCCATTCTTTCGTAAACATTGCCATCAGCATGGCGCCGAGCACGATTCCGACAATCTCCGGACGGAAGTATTGTACCACACCCGCCGTATGGAACTTCAAAGCACCGGCAATGTCGCGTTCAAAACAGGCAATACAGAAACCCATATTCTTGGGATTGCCGAGTGCAGTCAGAATGACCGCTGCAGCACCGATGACAATGCCGGTAACAATCACGAGCCAATGACGCTTCAAAAAGCCCGCGAACCCCTTGTTCGTTTTCTCCATATGAATGCCTCCTTCTTTCGTTGTTCACTTGCGTGAATAACGTCATGATGATATAATAACATATATAAGCGTTATTTGCAAGCGAGGATAACGAATTATGAAAACGGTTTATTTGGATAATGCTGCCACGAGCTTCCCGAAAGCGGAAGGCGTTTCGGATGCGATCAAGGCTTTTTTGGATGAATCCTGCGCCAACATCGGACGCGGCAGTTATGTCAGAGCACAGGAAACAGCGTTATCCGTGCTTGAAACGCGTGAACAGATCTGCAGGTTATTCGGCTGCCCGAGTGCGAAGCATGTTATCTTTACCGGCGGATTGACCGCAGCGCTCAATACGGTGATCAAAGGGTTTGTCCGCAAAGGCGATCGTGTTCTGGTCTCTTCGATGGAACACAACTCCGTGATCCGTCCGCTGGTGCAGATCGGCGCGTCAATTATTCGAATCCCGGCGGATGCGAACGGCGTCTCGGACCTTGCCCGCCTTCCGGAGGAGCTGTCCGGTTTTCGACTTTGCGTGCACACATATGCTTCGAATGTATGCGGTGCGATCCAGCCGATCGGTGCCCTTTCGCATCGGTTGAAAGAAGCAGGCGTTCCGCTGATCGTGGACGCGGCGCAAACCGCCGGCCATTTTCCGTTCTCCATGAAAGAGCTCGGTCTGTCGGCTCTCTGCATGCCGGCACACAAAGGACTGCGCGCCGCGCAGGGGCTCGGGATCCTTTGCCTTGATCCGGAGTTTGCGGATTCTGTCGATCCTCTGATCGTCGGGGGAACCGGATCCGTCTCGCAAAGCGAACGTATGCCCGCTTTTTATCCGGATCGGTTTGAAGCCGGAACGCTGAACATTCCCGGCATCATCGGACTGAATGCCGCACTTCAGTCGGCAGACTTTCGTTTGAACCGAACGCATGAGATGAAACTGATGGAGATGTTCGGTTTGCTGATCGGAGAGATCCCATTGATCCGTGTATTCGGTCCGAACGATCCGGACTGCCGTGTCGGTGTATACTCCGTCGATTTTGTGCGGCACGACAATGCCGATATTGCAGATCGGCTGGAGACGGAATACGGAATTCTCACACGATGCGGGCTTCATTGTTCGCCGGACGCGCATCGCGCACTCGGCACATTTCCGCACGGAACCGTTCGATTCAGCTTTTCTTCCGCAACAACGGAAGACGAGATCCGGGCCGCAGCGGAAGCCGTACGAAAACTTGCACCATAAAATATATACTTTATACAGCGCCGTTCGCGGCGCTTTATTCTTGCAGAGAAAGCTGTTTCGTTGTATAATCAAAATCAAACCGAAGGAGGTAGAATATGAAAGAGATTCAAGTAGCCATTTGGGGCTTTGGAGCGATGGGCAGCGGCATTGCCAAAGTGCTGCTCGGCAAAAAGGGCGTTGCCATTACAGGCGTATGCGACATTCATCCGGATCGCGTCGGCAAAAGTATTTATGACCTTTTGAATGTCGAACGCGGCGAGCGTGAAGACGTCAAGGTGATCGGAGACATCGATGCGGCGCTCACACCGAAACCGGATCTTTGCATTCTTGCAACCGATTCCTTTACAAAGAAAGCATATCCCAAAATTTGCCATCTGATTGAAAAAGGCGTCAACGTCATTTCAACGGCTGAGGAAATGAGCTATCCCCGTGCGCAGAATCCGGATCTTGCGGACAAGATGGATGCCCTTGCAAAAGGCAGCGGCGTTACGGTCCTCGGAACCGGCATCAATCCGGGTCTGATGATGGATCTTCTTGCAATCTGTCTTTCCGGCTGTATGACAGACGTCGAGCACGTGCTTTGCAAGCGTGTCAATTCCCTCTCCCCCTTCGGACCTGCCGTTATGGAGGAACAAGGCGTCGGTCTCACCGTAGAGCAGTTTGAAGAGGGCTGCAAAAACGGAACGCTTGCGGGGCATGTCGGCTTCGCGGAATCCGTAGGCATGATCGGCGAAGCGCTTGGTTTTGAAATCGATCGTTTTGAGCAGCAGATGAAACCGATCGTCACGATGGTCGACCGCAAATCTCCGTACGGTTTTGCAAAGGCGGGCAACGTTGCCGGCGTCAATATGACGGGTCAAGGCTACATCGGTGATGAAGTCAAGATCGATATGATCCATCCGCAGCAGATCGAGCCGGAACTTGAAGGCACCTATACCGGCGATTATATTACGCTGACCGGTACGCCCAATGTCAATATGCAGATCAAGCCGGAAGTCAACGGCGGTATCGGAACGATCGCAATGTGCGTGAACATGATCCCGCACGTTTTGAACGCAAAGCCGGGTCTGAAGACGATGATCGATCTGCCCGTACCGCATGCGATCATGGGCGATATGCGCAATTATCTTGAAAAATAAGGAGACCGTCATGGCACAGAAGAATGATTGGGTACAGATCCATATCGATGTTCTGAAACCTTCTGAACGCGCGACCAATATCCCGGAAGATACGCGTCATGTCCCGCTTGAAATGTGGGTAAAAGGACATTTGCTGAACGATGCCGCAGAGATCGGCGACACGGTCAGAGTCCGTACGAAGACGGGACGAGAAGCGGAAGGCACGCTTTGTGCGGTCAATCCGTCTTTTAAGCACAATTTCGGCGACTATATTCCCGAACTGGATACCGTCGAAGAAACCGTGAAATCCATTCTGTTCGGAGGAAAAAAAGATGCTTGATAACAGTTACGCAGCGGTCATGGCGCGCAAAAATGAGATCATGAAGCGCGCAGTCGGCATGGATTATGATCGGTTTGAAAGCGGTTCGATTGCATTCGATTATGAAGGCATGATGGCGGCGACCGGTTATTCGCTCGAAGCGGTCAGAAAAATCCAGATCGAAGAATTCCAGATCGGCAATACACCTTTGATTGAGCTGAAGAATCTGACTGCCCTTGCACGCATGTGCGCACCGCAAGGCATGGGCGCAAGAATTTTCGTTAAGGATGAAGCATCGAATCTGTCCGGCAGCTTTAAAGTACGCCGTGCGGCGACGAGCATCCATCAGGCGAAGAAAATGGGCTACAAGGGCGTGATTTCCGCAACGAGCGGAAACTACGGCGCAGCGGTTGCAGCGTGTGCCGCAAAAGCCGGATTAAAATGCATCGTTGTGCAGGAATGCTTTGATTCCAAAGGGATCGGACAGCCCGAGATCATCGAGAAGGCAAGAAAGTGCGAAGCGCTGGGCGCGGAAGTCGTTCAGCTGACGGTCGGTCCGGAACTCTTCTATATGTTCCTCCGCATGCTCGAAGAAACCGATTACTTCAACGCTTCTCTGTACACGCCGTTCGGTATCGCCGGTGTAGAAACGCTCGGTTACGAGATCGCGCATCAGTGCCGCCTTCTGCTCGGCAGAGATCCGGATATGGTCGTATGCACCAATGCGGGCGGCGGAAACCTGACCGGAACGGCGCGCGGTTTGAAAAAAGCGGGCTGCGGCGCAGAAGTCGTTGCCGCAAGCGTCAACCTAAGCGGTCTGCATATGGCAAGCGATACGCAGTTCAATCTCAAATCGTTCACAACCGGTCATACCGGATTCGGTATGCCGTTCTCCACGTGGCCGGATCGCAGCGATGTTCCGCGCAGCGCAGCCAGACCGCTCCGCTATATGGACCGTTATGTGACGGTGAACCAGGGTGAGGTTTTCTATACGACCGAAATGCTCGCAGCGTTGGAAGGCATGGAAAAAGGACCGGCAGGCAACACTTCGCTTGCTGCGGCATTTTCGCTTGCGCAAACGATGCCCAAAGACAAGATTATCGTTGTACAGGAAACGGAATATACCGGCGCAGGGAAACATGTCAATGCGCAGCTGAGCTTTGCAAGGCAAAACGGCATCGACATTCGATTCGGCGATCCGAAGGACGAGGTCCCCGGAAAGAGCATCATTCTCCCCTCCCATCCCTCGATGATAAAAGCAAAGGAAGCGGATATCGAACATCTCCGTACATCGTTGATCCACAACGCGCAGAAGATGACAGGTAAAACCCCGACCGAAGCGGATATCGAATTCCTTGCGGAAGAAACCAGGACGAACACGACCTTTGTAAAGGAGCATCTTGCATGAAACGCGCTGACGATTTTGAAACACGCAGAGCGCATCTGAAGGGTCTTTCCGATGCGGAACTGGAAGCCCGGTTCTGGAGCCTGATCGATGAAATGATCGATCCGCTTCTGAAACTGGGATATGAGAACACTTCTCCTGCAATCGAACGCAGCGTGCTGCTGCGTATGGGCTTTTCGTCCATCGAAGCAAAAGCACTTGTTGAAGGTTGTATCGAACACAATCTGATCGAGCACGGAGCGGGAAACGTCGTTTATCGGCTTGCCAAAAAAGACGCGAGCGATATTCGGGCAGCCGGTCTTAAACTGATCGAATCCGACGCTTGGGAAGAAGCAGAACGTCTGTTCGGGGGTGAAAACGCATGAGCGAATACAAACTCGAAAAAGACGTCAAGATCGACGTTGCGAAAATCCTGGAAGACCTTGAGCATTACCGTCCCCGCCGTCGCGGCTGGACATGGCGCGAGCCGGTTCCGAACCTTGAAATGGGACCGTTTACTTATCAGGATGCAAGCAAACCGCTCAAAGACAGCGTCGGACTTCCTCCCGCGCATTATTTCGGCGATATCGATCCGCAGCCGATCCCTGTCATTACGACGGAGATCGCTTCGGGCAGATTCGAAGACGACATCCGGAGAATGCGCATGGCGGCCCATCACGGTGCGGATCATATCATGGTCATCCGTACCGCGGGTCAGAGCCATTTTGACGGTCTGATCGAAGGCACGCCCCAAGGCATCGGCGGCGTTCCGGTTACGAGAAAGCAGGTTCGTGCACAGCGCAAAGCGCTTGATATGATCGAGGATGAAGTCGGCCGTCCGATCAACTATCACAGCTATGTTTCCGGCGTTGCGGGACCTGACATTGCGGTCATGTTCGCGGAGGAGGGCGTCAACGGTGCGCATCAGGATCCACAGTATAACGTGATCTATCGCAATATCAATATGGTGCGTTCTTTCGTCGATGCATGCGAATCCAAGCGTGTCATGGCATGGGCGGATATGGCGCAGATCGACGGCGCGCACAATGCAAACGCAACGGCGCGCGACGCGTGGAAGGTCATGCCCGAACTGATGGTTCAGCACGGAATCAATGCGCTGATCTCATATAAAGTCGGCATGAAGAAAGAGAACATCTGCCTCTCCACCGTTCCTCCGACGGCAACGCC
>ONMC01000016.1 GCA_900318745.1 uncultured Eubacteriales bacterium | reverse complement strand
CCGGAAGCAACCGTACGGCCGCCTTCACGGATTGCGAAGCGGAGACCCTGCTCCATTGCGATCGGCGTGATCAGCTGGATTTCCATGCGAATGTTGTCGCCCGGCATAACCATTTCGACGCCTTCCGGAAGCGTGATCGTGCCCGTAACGTCGGTCGTTCTGAAATAGAACTGCGGACGGTAACCGGAGAAGAACGGGGTGTGACGGCCGCCCTCTTCCTTCGTCAGAACGTACACCTCAGAGTTGAAGTGCGTGTGCGGATGAATGGAACCCGGCTTTGCCAGAACCTGGCCGCGCTCGATCTCGTTGCGCTGTACGCCGCGGAGAAGCAGACCGATGTTGTCGCCCGCGATCGCCTGATCCAGCAGCTTGCGGAACATTTCAACGCCCGTAACGACCGTGCTGCGCTTTTCTTCCGTCAGACCGACGATCTCGACGGTGTCGGAAACCTTAACGGTACCGCGCTCAACACGACCCGTTGCAACCGTGCCGCGGCCGGTGATGGAGAAGACGTCCTCAACCGGGAGCAGGAACGGCTTGTCGGATGCACGTTCCGGAGTCGGAATGTAGCTGTCAACCGCATCCATCAGCTCGAAAATGCACTGGCATTCCGGCGTTTCCTTCGCGTTCTAGCAGCTCACGGATCTCCATCTCGACGAGCTCGAGAAGCTCTTCGTCGTCGACCTGGTCGACCTTGTTCATGAAGACGATGATGTACGGTACGCCGACCTGACGGGCGAGCAGGATGTGCTCACGGGTCTGGGGCATCGGACCGTCTGCTGCGGATACGACCAGGATCGCGCCGTCCATCTGGGCAGCGCCCGTGATCATGTTCTTAACATAGTCCGCGTGGCCCGGGCAGTCTACGTGCGCATAGTGACGTTTTTCCGTCTCATACTCTACGTGCGCCGTGTTGATCGTGATGCCGCGCGCTTTCTCTTCGGGCGCCTTGTCGATTTCGTCGTAACGCATTGCGACTGCTTCGCCCTGCTGTGCCAGCGCCATGGTGATCGCCGCCGTCAGCGTCGTCTTGCCATGGTCTACGTGTCCGATCGTGGTCAGCGTCGTCTTGCCATGGTCTACGTGTCCGATCGTGCCGATGTTGACATGCGGCTTCGTACGTTCGAATTTTGCTTTTGCCATTGTAGTTCTCCTTAATAAATGTTGTTATCGTTTTGTTTTAGAACCAGTAATTGTATTTGCCCAGGATCTGCTCCTGTATTGCGGCCGAAACCTTGTCGTAGCGATAGAACTGCATCGTGAATGTGCCTCTTCCCTGCGTTCTCGAACGCAGATCGGTGGCATATCCGAACATTTCCGACAGCGGGCAGACCGCGCTGACCGCCGTTGCCCCCTGCCGCGTCTCCATACCGGAGATCTTGCATCGCCGCGACGTCAAGTTGCCCACGATGTCGCCCAGATATTCGTCCGGCACCAGCACCTCGACGTTCATCATCGGTTCGAAGAGCTCGCAATTCTCTTTCGTGATGCCCTCCTTGACCGACAGTGAACCCGCGATGCGGAACGCCAGATCACTGGAATCGACTTCGTGAAAGCTGCCGTCTTTCAGCGTCGCCTGCACGTTGATCAGTTCGTATCCGCCGAGCGGACCGCTCATCAACGCGTCACGGATGCCCTGATCGATCGCCGGAATGAATTCCTTCGGGATCACGCCGCCGACGATCTTGTTGACAAACCGATACGTTTCGCCCTCCTGCGGATCCAGAAGCGGCGCAAACTCGATCACGGTGTGTGCAAACTGACCGTGTCCGCCCGTCTGACGGACATAGCGGCATTCGTAGGTGACCGGGTTCTTGATCGACTCCTTATAAGCGACCTGCGGCTTGCCGACCGTTGCTTCCACGCGGAATTCGCGGATCAGGCGGTCGACGATAATCTCGAGGTGCAGCTCGCCCATACCGGCGATGATGGTCTGACCCGTTTCCTGATCCGTGTAGGTCCGGAACGTGGGGTCCTCCTCGCTGAGCTTCTGGAGTGCCGCCATCATCTTTTCCTGCCCCGCCTTGGTCTTCGGCTCGATCGCGACCTGAATGACCGGCGTCGGGAAGATCATGCTCTCAAGCAGCATCTGATGGTTTTCCACGCACAGCGTGTCGCCCGTCGACGTTTCCTTGAGGCCGACCAGCGCGCAGATATCGCCCGCATGGACCTCTTCCAGCTCGGTACGGTCGTCGGCGTGCATCAAGAGGATCTTGCTGACACGCTCACGCTTCTGCTTCGAGACATTATAGACATAGGAACCGGCTTTCAGCGTGCCGCTGTATACGCGCACGAACGCGAGCCGTCCGACATACGGATCGGTCACGATCTTGAATGCCAACGCCGCGAACGGCGCATCGTCTCTCGGCTCCGCCGTCATCTCCTTCTCGCCGCTTCGATCCGTGCCCGTTGCGGGCGGAACATCCAGCGGAGAAGGCAGAAAGTCGACGATCGCGTTGAGAAGCGGCTGAACGCCTTTGTTGCGGTACGAGGTGCCGCAGGTGACCGGAACGGCCGTTCCTGCGATCGTTGCCTTGCGGATACAGGAGATCAGCTCCTGTTCGGAGGGCATATCCCCCTCGAAATACCGTTCCAAAAGGTCTTCATCCTGCTCGATGACCGCCTCGATCAGCGCGCTGCGATACGTTTCCGCATCCTCGCGCATGCTTTCGGGGATCGGCTCCTCGCGGATGTCGGTTCCGTCGTCGTTATAGTATACCTCGGCCTTCATCGATACAAGATCGACGATGCCGCGAAAGTCCGCTTCGCTTCCGATCGGAAGCTGCACGGGGATCGGATTGGCACCCAGACGGTCGCGCATCATGTCCATCACGTGGAAGAAATCCGCACCGGTGATGTCCATTTTGTTGACGTACGCAATGCAGGGGACGTGATATTTCATCGCCTGCCGCCACACGGTCTCGGACTGCGGTTCAACGCCGCCCTTTGCGCAGAACACGGCAACCGCACCATCCAGCACGCGCAGGCTGCGCTCCACCTCGACGGTGAAATCCACATGCCCGGGCGTGTCGATGATGTTGATGCGATGACCGCGCCAGTACGTCGTGGTCGCGGCGGAGCAGATCGTGATGCCGCGTTCCTGCTCCTGCGCCATGTAGTCCATGGTCGCCGTGCCCTCGTGTACTTCGCCGACCTTGTGGATCTTGCCCGTATAGAACAGGATCCGCTCGGTCGTGGTGGTCTTGCCGGCATCGATGTGCGCCATGATGCCGATATTGCGTGTCAATTCAAGCGCTGTATCCCGCATTACCAGCGATAGTGTGCAAACGCCTTATTGGCTTCTGCCATCTTGTGGGTGTCTTCCTTCTTCTTGACCGCGTTGCCCTGCTCGTTGCAGGCATCCATGATCTCACCGGCAAGACGCTCCGCCATCGTGCGCTCGCCGCGATTGCGAGCATAGCTCACGAGCCAGCGAAGACCCAGGGTCTGACGGCGCTCTGCACGGATCTCGATCGGGACCTGATAGGTCGAACCGCCGACTCTGCGTGCCTTGACTTCGAGGACGGGCATGATGTTGTTCATCGCCTGCTCGAATGCTTCGAGCGCGTCCTTACCGGTCTTCTCATTGATGATCTCGAACGCATCGTAAACGGCCTTCTGCGCTACGCCGCGCTTGCCGTCCAGCATGACCTGGTTGATGAGCTTGGTGACCACAACGCTCTTATAGATCGGGTCCTGAAGAACTTCTCTCTTGGGAATAAAACCTCTTCTCGGCATATGGGACCTCCTTACTTCGACTTCGGACGCTTCGCACCGTAGAGAGAACGAGCCTGTCTGCGGTTTGCAACGCCTGCGGTATCCAGAGCACCGCGAATGATGTGGTAACGCACACCGGGCAGGTCCTTAACACGGCCGCCGCGGATCAGCACCACAGAGTGCTCCTGCAGATTGTGACCGATACCGGGGATATATGCGGTACCTTCGAGACCGTCGGTCAGACGGATACGAGCGATTTTACGCAGTGCGGAGTTCGGCTTTTTGGGCGTCATCGTACGGACTGCGGTGCAGACGCCGCGACGCTGCGGGCACTGCTTCAGAATGGGCGCCGTGGACTTATATTCCACCGGCTGTCTGCCCTTGCGAACCAATTGGTTAATGGTCGGCATTCAGATGTTTCCTCCTAATATTTTTCAATCAATTTATAAATCAATCCCTCTGCAACCCAATTCAGAGGATATTGTCCGGATTTCGCCCCGTTTCCGTCCGGAACGGGGAATCGGCAATGCCTGTTCACAGGCACCGCCAAATAGATAGTTTAACAGACGAAAGCGATCTTGTCAATCCGAATTTTCGGCATTTTGCACGATTTCCGCGTCTTCAAGACCGTATACGCTGCTCGGCGCGCTGCCGAGACCTTTCGCGATCCGCTTGCGGGTGAACGCAAGGTGCGGCTTCCTGTCGTTGAACAGCGGACGCCACCCCTTCTCTTCCATCTCAAGCACGAACGGATGCTCGCGCACGTCGGTGTACATCAGCGCGCGGCATTTGTTTCGATAGAGCACCGAAAGCAGCTTTCCGATCGCGTACCCACCGACCAGCGCGCACAGCGCCAGAATCAGCGGAAGCCAGGTCGAAATCTGCCGCAGCGTCTGCGCAAGCCGTTCGATCATGATGAACGGAAGCACGCACGCCGTCAGCACGATGGGCACGATCAGCGGCAGATACGCTTCGATCAGGATGCGTCTGCGGCACTTGCTGCAGCATGCAAACTGCAGCGGGACCATGAATCCGGTGCTCTGCCGGCTCAGGATCCTGCGCTTTGCGAGCTTTTTGGGCTCCTCGTGCGCCATGTCGAACACGGCATAGCACGAGGTCGCCCCCTTCGGCTCTTTTCTGCACAGCGTGCACGTCTTGCTTTCGAACAGCTTTGCGACGGTGCCTTCCGGCTGCAGGTCGCAGAACAGTCTGAGATCGCGATGGATCTCCGGGTCCGCGACGCGTCCTTTCAGCGGGCATTCATCGCAGGTACGCATGTTCAGAAGCGCACACGATTTGGTGTCGTACAGCGTGCATTCGGTATCGGTCAGTTTGCGCGCTTCCATCGGCTTACTCCGCATCCTGCGGCAGATCCTGTGCTTCGGTGACTTCGACATTGCGATAACGCTTCAGTCCGATGCCCGCGGGGATCAGCTTGCCGATGATGACGTTTTCCTTGAGGCCGACGAGCGGATCGATCTTGCCCTTGATGGCTGCTTCGGTCAGCACGCGCGTGGTCTCCTGGAAGGACGCCGCGGACAGGAACGATTCGGTTGCAAGCGCTGCCTTGGTGATACCGAGCAGCTTGCGCTTTGCCTTTGCAAGCGTCGGCTCCGCCGGCTCTTCCGTGCCGTCCTGCTGCGCCTGTTCAAGCGCCGCCTCATACTGCTCGATGAGCTTCTCGTTCTCTTCTTCGAAGCGGAAGATATCGGTCAGCTCGCCCGGCAGCAGGTTCGTATCGCCCGCATCCTCGATCTGCACCTTGCGGAGCATCTGGCGAATGATGACCTCGATATGCTTGTCGGAAATCTCAACGCCCTGCAGACGGTAAACGCTCTGGACCTCTTTGAGCAGGTATGCCTGCACGCCCTTGACGCCTTTGATCTTCAGGATGTCGTTCGGGTTGACGGAGCCCTCGGTGAGCTCGTCGCCCGCTTCGACACGATCGTCGTCCTTGACCTTCAGCTTGGAGCCGAACGGGATCAGGTAATTCTCGGACTCGCCTTCTTCGTTGGTAACGATCGCGCGATGCTTTGCTTCGTCGATGCGGACCGTACCGGAGATCTCCGTGATGGTCGCAAGACCCTTCGGCTTTCTCGCTTCGAACAGTTCCTCGACGCGCGGAAGACCCTGTGTGATGTCCTCGCTCGATGCAACGCCGCCCGTGTGGAACGTACGCATCGTCAGCTGCGTGCCCGGCTCGCCGATCGCCTGTGCGGCGATGATGCCGACCGCTTCGCCGATGTCCACATGTCCGCCGGTCGCAAGGTTCGCACCGTAGCACTTGCAGCATACGCCGTGCTCCGTGCGGCAGGTGAAGACCGAACGGCAGTATACTTCCTTGACGCCCGCCGCTTCGATCGCCAGCGCTTCGTCATGCGTGATCATATGATCGCCTTCGCAAAGCTGTTCGCCGGTTTCCGGATGGAAGACCGGATCGATCGCATAACGTCCTTCGATGCGGGCGTTGAGCGGCTCGATCATCTTGTTGCCTTCGGCGATCGCGCTGATCCACATGCCGCGCGGCGTATCGTTGCGCTCTGCGAAGCAGTCCGTTTCGCGCACGATGACGTCCTGCGAAACGTCAACGAGACGTCTCGTCAGATAACCGGAGTCCGCCGTACGCAGTGCCGTGTCGGCAAGACCTTTACGCGCGCCGTGCGAGGAGATGAAGAACTCCAGAACCGACAGACCTTCGCGGAAGTTTGCACGAATCGGCACCTCGATGATCTGACCGGACGGGTCCGCCATCAGACCGCGCATACCGGCGAGCTGACGGATCTGTGCCTGGCTGCCGCGCGCGCCGGAGTCTGCCATCATGAAGATGGGGTTGTACGCGTCGAGCGAGTTCATCAGCGCCTTGGTGACGTCGTCCGTCGTCTGTTCCCAGACGGAGATCACGCGGTCTCTGCGCTCCTTGTTGGACAGAAGACCCATGCGGTAGTAGTTGTCGATCTCAACGACCTTCTTCTCCGCTTCGGAGACGAATGCCTTCTTTTCTTCCGGGACCTTGATGTCCTGGAAACCGACGGTGATGCCGCCGCGGGTCGAGTACGAATAACCGAGTTTCTTGATTCGGTCGAGCGTTTCGCTGGTCTGCGTCGGACCGTGCTTTCTGTAGCACGCATCGACGATCTTGCCCAGGTCCTTCTTCTTGACGAGCGAATCAACCTCGAGTTTGAACATATCGTCCGCGCAGTTTCTTTCGACAAAGCCGAGATCCTGCGGGAGCGCGTTGTTGAACAGCACGCGTCCGACGGAGGTGTCGCAGATCTTATAGATCTTTTCGCCCTGCCATTCACGCTCCAGGCGGATCTTGACCTTTGCCTGCAGCGCGACTTCGCCGGTCTGATATGCCATGATCGCTTCCTCTTCGGAAGAGAACGCCTTGCCCTCGCCCTTGACGCCGTCACGCTGCTGCGTCAGGTAGTAGCAGCCCATGACCATATCCTGCGTCGGGCACACGACGGGCTTGCCGTCCTGCGGCTTCAGAATATTGTTGGATGCAAGCATCAAGAATCTTGCTTCCGCCTGTGCTTCGACCGAAAGCGGTACGTGGACTGCCATCTGGTCGCCGTCGAAGTCCGCGTTGAATGCGGTACATACGAGCGGATGCAGCTTGATCGCGCGGCCCTCAACGAGGACCGGTTCAAATGCCTGAATGCCGAGACGGTGCAGCGTCGGCGCGCGGTTGAGCATGACGGGATGGTCCTTGATGACCTCCTCGAGCACGCCCCAGACCTCGGTCACGCCGCGTTCGACCATGCGCTTTGCGCCCTTGACGTTCTGCGCGAGACCGCCCTTGACGAGCTTCTTCATGACGAACGGTTTGAAGAGTTCGAGCGCCATTTCCTTCGGAAGACCGCACTGATACATCTTCAGTTCCGGACCGACGACGATAACCGAACGGCCGGAATAGTCGACGCGCTTGCCGAGGAGGTTCTGACGGAAACGTCCCTGCTTGCCGCGCAGCATGTCGGAGAGCGACTTCAGCGGACGGTTGCCCGGACCGGTGACCGGACGCGAGCGGCGGCCGTTGTCGATCAGGGAGTCAACCGCTTCCTGCAGCATGCGCTTTTCGTTGCGAACGATGATGTCCGGCGCGCGCAGCTCAAGGAGGCGCTTCAGACGGTTGTTGCGGTTGATGACACGGCGATACAGATCGTTCAGATCGCTGGTCGCAAAGCGTCCGCCGTCCAGCTGTACCATCGGGCGAAGCTCCGGCGGGATGACCGGCAGCACCGTGAGAATGATCCATTCGGGGCGGTTGCCGCTCTTCATGAACGCCTCGACGACTTCGAGACGCTTGACCGCGTTGGCGCGTTTCTGACCGCTGCTGTGCGCGATCTCCTCGCGAAGCTCGTTGTCGAGCTGTTCGAGGTCGATCTCGCAAAGGAGCTCGCGGATCGCTTCCGCACCCATGCCGGCGCGGAACGACTTCTCGCCGAACTGCTCCTGATACTCGCGGTATTCCTTATCGGAAAGGACCTGCTTTTTGCGAAGCGTGGTCGTGCCGGGATCGACGACGACGTACGCCGCAAAGTACAGAACCTGTTCGAGCTCTTTCGGGCTCATGTCGAGCAGCATCTTCATGCGGCACGGAATGCCCTTGAAATACCAGATGTGCGATACGGGCACTGCGAGCTCAATGTGTCCCATGCGCTCGCGGCGCACCTTTGCGCGGGTCACCTCGACGCCGCACTTATCGCAGACGATGCCCTTATATCTGCCGCGCTTATAGCGTCCGCAGTGGCACTCCCAGTCCTTTGTCGGTCCGAAAATGCGTTCGCAGAACAGACCGTCCTTTTCGGGCTTTAAGGTGCGATAGTTGATCGTTTCGGGCTTTTTGACCTCGCCGTGAGACCACTCAAGGATCTTTTCCGGGGAAGCAAGACCGATTTGCAGTGCATCAAATTCCGTTAAATCAAACATTACCTGCAGTTCTCCTTTCGCACATTATTCCGGATCCGAATCGGGATCTCCGAGATCGAGGTCCAGATCGCCTTCGAGATCGAAATCGTCTTCGATCAGCATGCCGTCCATATCGGAATCGTCGCCGTCATCGAACTCATCGAACTCGTCCATATCATCAAAGTCGTCCTCATCGCCTTCGTCCGCCATCGGCGCGATCGGCGTATCCTCGAGGCCTGCGATATTGATGTTGTCGGTGAAGCGGGTTTCTTCATCGTCGTCCTCGCCGATCTCGATCTCCTCACGCGATTCGCTCAATACGCGCATGTCGAGACCCAGCGACTGCAGTTCCTTGATCAGGACCTTGAACGATTCGGGCACGCCGGAGGGCTTGACATTCTCGCCCTTGACGATGCTCTCGTACGTCTTGACACGTCCCACGACGTCGTCCGACTTGACGGTCAGGATCTCCTGCAGGGTGTTCGCCGCGCCGTACGCTTCGAGTGCCCAGACTTCCATCTCGCCGAAACGCTGTCCGCCGAACTGCGCCTTGCCGCCCAGCGGCTGCTGCGTGACCAGACTGTACGGTCCCGTGGAACGCGCGTGGATCTTGTCGTCGACCAGGTGATGGAGCTTCAGATAGTACATATAGCCGACCGAGACGCGGTTCTCGAACGGTTCGCCCGTTCTGCCGTCGTACAGGATCGTCTTGCCGTCCTCATCGCAGCCCGCCTTGACCAGCAGATTCTTAATGTCTTCTTCCGTCGCACCGTCGAAGACCGGCGTTGCGATCTCGATGCCGAGCTTCTTGCACGCCATGCCGAGGTGCAGTTCCAGGATCTGACCGATGTTCATTCGAGACGGAACGCCCAGCGGATTCAGAACGATCTGCAGCGGCGTGCCGTCGGGCAGGAACGGCATATCCTCTTCGGGGAGGATGCGGGAGATAACACCCTTGTTGCCGTGACGGCCTGCCATCTTGTCGCCGACGGAGATCTTGCGCTTCTGTGCAATGTACACGCGCACCATCATGTTGACGCCCGGGCTCAGCTCGTCCTTGTTCTCGCGCGTGAAGATCTTGACGTCGACGACGACGCCGCCTTCCCCGTGCGGCACTCTCAGGGACGTGTCGCGCACGTCGCGCGCCTTTTCGCCGAAGATCGCGCGCAGCAGGCGCTCTTCCGCGGTCAGTTCGGTTTCGCCCTTCGGGGTGACCTTGCCGACCAGGATATCGCCCGAACGCACTTCCGCACCGGGGCGGATGATGCCGTTTTCGTCGAGCTGCGCAAGCGCATCCTCGCCGATGTTCGGGATGTCGCGGGTGATCTCTTCCGGTCCGAGCTTCGTTTCACGCGCTTCGATCTCGTGCTCCTCGATGTGGATCGACGTGTAAACGTCCTCCTTCACGAGCTTCTCGGAGATCAGGACCGCGTCCTCGTAGTTGTAACCTTCCCACGTCATAAAGCCGATCAGGATGTTGCGGCCGAGTGCGATCTCGCCGCCCTGCGTCGATGCGCCGTCCGCAATGACGTCGCCCTTTTTGACGCGTTCGCCGTGCTCCACGATCGGGCGCTGATTCAGGCAGGTGCCCTGGTTGGAGCGGCGGAATTTCAAAAGCTTATAGCGATACGGAACGCCCGCGTCGCTGGTGATCTCGATCGTATCCGCATCCACATACGTGCAGGTGCCGTCGCACTGTGCAAGCACCGTGATGCCGGAGTCCGCAGCCGCCTTGTGCTCCATGCCGGTCGCCACGACGGGCGCTTCGGGTTTCAGAAGCGGGACCGCCTGACGCTGCATGTTCGAGCCCATCAGCGCACGGTTTGCGTCGTCGTTCTCAAGGAACGGGATCATCGCCGTTGCGACGGATACGAGCTGCTTCGGAGATACGTCGATGTAGTCGACTTCGTTGTTCTTGACCTCGATGATCTGATCGAGGCGGCGTGCGACCAGACGGTCGCGCTTGAACCAATGCGTGTTCTCGTCGATCGGTTCGTTCGCCTGTGCAACGATCGCGCCGTCCTCTTCGTCTGCGGTGAGATACACGATCTCGTCGGTGACGATACGGTTCTTCTTGTCGATCACGCGGTACGGCGCTTCGATGAAGCCGTACTCGTTGATGCGCGCATAGGTGGACAGCGAGTTAATGAGACCGATGTTCGGACCTTCAGGCGTCTCGATCGGGCACATTCTGCCGTAGTGCGAATAGTGAACGTCGCGAACTTCGAACGTTGCGCGGTCGCGGTTCAGACCGCCGGGACCGAGTGCCGAAAGACGGCGCTTATGCGTAAGCTCGGACAGCGGGTTCGTCTGGTCCATGAACTGCGAAAGCTGGGAAGAACCGAAGAACTCCTTGATCGCCGCAGTGACCGGACGGATGTTGATCAGGTTCGACGGCATGACCACGTCCATGTCCTGCAGACCCATGCGCTCGCGCACGACGCGCTCGAGTCGCGTGAGACCCACGCGGATCTGATTCTGCAGCAGTTCGCCGACCGAACGGATGCGGCGGTTGCCGAGGTGGTCGATATCGTCCGTCTTGCCGATGCCGTACGGAAGGTCGATCAGATAGGAGATCGAAGCGACCATATCGTCGGGGACGATGTGGCGCGGGATCAGGTCGTCGTAATGTCTGCGCAGGAAGTCCTTGAGTTCGTCGCCCTCGACGCCTTCCTCTTCCGCCTGCTTCAGCAGCGCGCGCAGCGTCGGGATATGCACGTCCTCATTGAGGCCGGCTTCGATCGGCGCAAACGGCAAAAAGCCTGCTGCGGATGCGAAGTGGTTGCCCACGACCTTGACGCGTCCGTGCTCTTCGGTGTTGATCCACACGGCGTTGATGCCCGCGTTCTGGATCGCTTCCGCCGTTGCCTTGTCGATCGTCTTGCCCGCTTCGACGAACAGTTCGCCCGTTTCCTTGTTGATGACGTTTTCGTCTGCGATCTGATCGCGGATACGCGCCTTCAGAGCCAGCTTCTTATTGAACTTATAGCGGCCGACGCGCGCGAGGTCGTAGCGGTTGTCGAAGAACAGACCGTTCAGAAGGTTGCGTGCGCTTTCCTCTGTCGGCGGCTCGCCGGGGCGCTGACGCTTATAGATCTCCTCGAGACCGTCCGCAACGGAACGGCACGGGTCCTTCTGCAGCGTCGCTTCGAGACGCTCATCGTTGCCCAGAAGGTCCAGGATCTCGGCGTTCGTGCCATAGCCGATGGCACGCAGAAGCGCCGTGATAAAGACCTTGCGCTGACGGTCGATCTTGACGTAAAGAACGCCGTTCGAATCGGTCTCGTACTCGAGCCATGCACCGCGGTTCGGGATGACCTGAGAGGAGAACAGCTGTTTGCCGAGCTTATCGGTCGCCGCGGAATAGTATGCGCCCGGCGAACGGACAAGCTGCGAAACGATGACGCGCTCTGCGCCGTTGATGATAAAAGTACCCTGGGGCGTCATGAGCGGGAAATCGCCCATAAAGACTTCCTGCTGCTTGACCTCGCCTGTCTCCTTATTGATCAGGCGCACGGTCACGCGAAGAGGCGCCGCGTAGTTTACGTCGCGGCTTTTGCTTTCCTCGATGGAATACTTGGGCTTATCCAGATCGATCCGGTGGTCCACAAATTCCAAAACGAGCTTTCCGGAGAAATCGACGATCGGAGAGATATCGTTAAATACGTCTCTCAGATCCTCTTTCAGGAAGTGGTAGTAAGAATTCTTCTGCACCTCAATGAGATCGGGCATTTCGAGAACTTCCTGAATATGCGAGAAGCTCTTTCTGGTCCGTTTTCCCATTTTGACGTCATGCATCATTGCGTTCACTCCTTGCTGATGTTTCACATCGAAATATTTCGGGCGTATCCCCCCGCCCGCAAAGGTGGCACATATTTCTTACCTTCCGTGTCTGTTTGTCCCGAAACGGCTCGCTTTATTTCAATCCGCTCAGACATTAAGGGGCATATTACCACAGTATAGGCATCATAATGCAATTTCAAATAGTATCATGCGTCAATCAACCTGTCAAGAAAAATTTTCACAAAATCGCAAATATTTTTTCTGTCCGCACAGATGCATGCATAGATTGGTATAGAAAACCGGGTATGCGTCGATACTTCGGATAGATTCAAAGGAGGTGAACATATATGAAGGATAACCCGAGAGGCTGGACCGGGGAGGAGGACGCCGCGCTTCTGCGGGCGACCGACGCCGCGCGCAAACAGCGGCTTCCGCTGAAAAACGCATTCGACGCCGTTGCCGTTTCGCTGCACCGCCGTCCGAACAGCGTGCGCAACCATTATTACTCGCAGTTGAAACCCGCACAGGATTCGGAGCCCGCATTCCGCCCGTTTTCCGAGGAGGAAACGGACCGGCTGCTGGAAACCGTGCTGCTTGCGCAGGCGAAGGGACAGTCGGTGCGTGCCTGCACGCTTGAGATGGCGGACGGCGATACGCGCGGCATGCTGCGCTATCAGAACAAGTACCGTGCGCTTTTGAAGGCGCAGCCCGATAAGGTCCTGTCCGTGCGCAGCAAGCTGATCTCGCAGGGGTATGCGGTGCCCGATCCGTTCGTGCGCGATCCGGGCAGTCCGCACGTGGGACGGCCGCCGAAAGCGTCGCGCGAGCTGGAACGCGGCATCCGCGCGCTGCTCGACACGCTCTATCGAAATCTGCTTGCCCTGACGCAGGGTGACGCCGTATAACAAAACACATCCGCGCTTCTTTCCGAAAAGGAACGATCCGTACGCCGGCCGGCTTCGGTCCGTACGCCTCGTTCCTTTTCTGTCTTTACCTATCTGAATTACTCTACCTAAAAATGAATTGAAATTTGCGTCGGTTTACGCTATAATCACGTTTGAGGTTACTGTTATGACGATTATGATCATCCTGTTGGTTCTGAGCGCGTGCTGCGGCACGCTGCTCTCCCTGGCGTTCGGATCGGATCCGATCTGGTGGTTTCTGCTGCGTGCCGTGCTGCTGTGGGCAGGCGCGTTCGTCGTTCTGACGCTGCTGTTCTTTCTTGTGCTGCTGATCATCTCATCGGCGGTCGACAAAAAGAAGCCCGTCACGCGCGTGCATCACGGTTACCGTCGGGTCACTGCCGAAGTAATGCGGTTCATCCTGCTGCTCGGGCGCGTCAGGGTACACGCCGAGGGCATCGATCGCGTCGACACGGAAAAGCCGTTCCTGCTGGTTGCGAACCACCGCTCGAACTTCGATCCGTTCACCGCGATGCAGGCGTTCAAAGGCACGGAGCTGGTCTACATCTGCAAGCCGTCGATCTTCAATATCCCGATCGCCGGCGGGTTCGCGCACCTTTGCGGCTTTCTTTCTCTGAACCGCGAGGACAATCGCGAAGGGCTTAAGACGATTCTCAGAGCGATCGATATCCTGTCGGAGGAGCAGACCTCCGTCGCCGTTTATCCGGAAGGCACGCGCAACAAAACCGAAAAAACGCTGCTGCCGTTCCGTGCGGGCGCATTCTCGATGGCAAAACGCGCCGGCGTACCGATCGTCGTCGTCTGCACCGAACATACGGAGGATGTCGCGCATCGTTTTCTTCTGAAGCGCACCGATGTGAACTTCAAGGTGCTTGACGTCATCATGCCGGAACAGTTTGCAGATCTGCACACCACCGAGATCTCCGATCGGGTGCACGCGCAGATGGAAGCATATATCAATCGAAGCGAAAGGAACTGAAACATGGCTATTTACGTACTGTACAATCCCATGGCGGGCAACGGCCGCGGCGAACAGACCGCGCAAAAGATCAAAGAGCTGTATCCGAATGACGAGCTGTTCTTCCGCAACGTCACGGAGATGGGCAATCTTCCCGGATTCCTGGATGCGCTCGGCAGCGAGGACCGCGTCATTCTCTGCGGCGGCGACGGCACGCTGAATCATTTTGTCAACGATCTGGACGGATATGTTCCGCAGAACGAAGTGCTGTTCTATGCGGCGGGCAGCGGCAATGATTTCATGAACGATCTCCGCAAGCCCGCAGATTCCGCGCCTTTCGCGATCAACGACTACCTCGTCGACCTGCCGACCGTTACCGTCAACGGCAAAACATACCGGTTCATCAACGGCGTCGGCTTCGGCATCGACGGCTACTGCTGCGAGGTCGGCGACGAGCTGCGCGCAACGAGCGACAAGCCCATCAACTACACGGGGATCGCAATCAAGGGTCTGCTGTTCCACTTCAAGCCCTGCGAAGCAACCGTCACGGTCGACGGCAAGTCCGAAACCTTCCGCCGCGTCTGGCTGGCGCCGACGATGTTCGGCCGCTGCTACGGAGGCGGCATGATCCCGACGCCGGATCAGGACCGCACAAAGAAGGATACGGTCTCCACGCTCGTGTATCACAACTGCGGCAAGCTGAAAGCGCTGATCGTCTTTCCCTCCATCTTCAAGGGTGAACACATCAAGCACACCGAGATGATCAAAATCTTCTCCGGCAAAGAAGTCACGGTCACATTCTCAAAGCCGACCGCACTGCAGATCGACGGCGAAACGATCAAAAACGTCACGACCTACACGGTGCGCACCGCAAAATAAACCCGGACGGATCGGATCGAATGCATCCGATCCGTTTTGTTTTGCCGGTTTCGGGGAATTGTCTTTCCGGTCCCCCTGTGTTATAATGCCCGTATGAAACAGAAACTGCCGATCCTGATTGCACTCATATGCATACTGGTATGGACGGGCTGCGCGCCCGTTTTGCAAACGCTGCAGACGATCGATCCGACCGCCGCCGCGGTGCAGCCGGACGCCGCCGCCGAGATCGTTGAAATCTCGCTCGAAACGCCGATCCCGACAACTGCGCCGACGCCCGAACCGGTCCCGACGCCCGCGCCGACCGAAGTGCCGACGGAAACGCCGGAACCCACCGAAACGCCGACCCCGTCGCCGGAACCGCTGCGTTTTACGGCGTCCGAGGATATCCCGCTGCCTTCCGAGGCGTACCCGCTCGCAAAGGGCTGTCCGTTTGCGATCGACGGGCTGGTCGAATCCGTCTCTCCCCTGCTGTCCGTTCGGGCGCTCGTCGTCGATCGGAACGGATCGTCCAAACTGGAGGCGCAGGAGACGTTCGATGCGGGACAAAACATAACGGAATACCGGCTTCTGGACCTGACGTTCTCGCGTGAGGTGTCCTGCCTTTCCGAACAGCTGAAATTTGAAAAGCTCGCCGTCGGATCCTACACGCTGCAGCTGTATGCCGAAAGCGTCGGAACCGGACAAACGCTGCTTGCTTCAGCCGATTTCAAAGTCGACGGCAGCCGCTGGATCCAACTGCAGCCGAACAACCTGCGCGGCAATTATACGACGGCACTCGCGTTCTTCGGCTCGCCCGAGCGGTTCCTGTTCCGCTTCAAGTTCCGTTCCGCCGATTCGACGCTGATCACGGTCGATCCGGAATGGCGCGACAAATATGACGCGGAAGCCGTCTGTGTCAACGGCAAGAAGTGGCGCTGTCACGTCGACGCCGTTCCGTACTTTGAAAAGGTCGGGCAGTACATCGACAGCACCTATATCCACATCTCCGGCAAGGGACTCGATACCGGCGTTGTGCACCTGCCGGATATCATCGACTTCGACGCCACGATCGTGCGGCGGTTCGTCAACTCCGGTCTGTTTGTGAGCCACCATTCGTTCGGAACCGCGGTCGACATCAACGCACATTATCCGAGCCATCGCGACGTGCTCGCGAACCGTGAAAAGATCTATCACGAAGTGCACGACAACCTGACCTACAACGGAATCGTTGAGATCAAGGGCACAAAGTGCTACGATTTTACGTACACGGGTCATGCCGCAAGCGGTTTGAAGAAGGTCCCCGAACCGCTGATGAACTATCTGCTGTACGAGCTCGGCTTCTATCGCGCCGGATTCTCCTGGGGATTCTATTATCCGCACACCTGCGACGCGATGCATTTTTCGCTGTCCGAACTGTCCCCCTCGTACTTCACCGAAGGACCGTATGCGCTGCGAAAGGTCTTCTCCTACATCGACGACGAAACGCCGGACGCGTCGGATGCGGACGGATCCGAAGCGAATGAAAGCGACGCCGGTTAAGCGATGAACCGTCGGGAGCTGCAAACGCAGCTCCCTTTTTTATCCCTTTGCGCAAGCGGTCTTCAGATGCTCCGCCAGCATATACAGCAGTTCGGCGTTGCACGGCGGCGTGTCGTCGAAATACAGCTCGGCGCGTGCTTCATCGTTTCTCTGCCACGCAAGCCGGATCGTATCGCGCATCGCATACAGGACCTTGTCGCTGCGCCCGAAGTTCTCTTCAAGCAGCGGATACAGTTCCGTGTACATATGCACATACCTGCCGCGATCGACGCCGGCAAGCAGGCGCGTGCCGTCGCACAGCATGGCATATCCGTCCGTATGCGGCGTCATCCCGAGCTTCAGCATCATTTCACCGATCTGCCGCTGCACATCGTGTGCACGGCGCGCGCTGTTCGGCTTCAGCCTTCCGGTTCCGTTTGTTTCAAATCGATTATTTCCCATATGTCCACCTTCTTTCTGCATTTACTATGCATGAACGAAGTTTCAAAAACAAGTCGCAGGATTTGACAGTTTTCGGTGTATCTGTAACGATTCTGTGAACGAAAAAAGGACCGCCTCGCAGCGGTCCGGATCGGCGACGCTATATGCGCATGCTCCCGCGCTCGTGTTCCGGCGCGTGTTTCCGTCCATCGGGATGCACGGTAACGGTCACACCGTCCGCGCCGAGCTTTTTCGCTTCCAGAAGCACAAGGCGCGCGCGACGGTCCGTCAGCAAAAGCTCCATTCTTTTCGGTGCAAGGCGGTTCGCATCGAGCGCGCGAAACAGTGCCGCAAGCCGTTCCGCCGGATAACAGAGCGTCAGCGTCCCGCCGTTGTTCAGCACGAGAAACGCCGCGCGGCACCAGTCGTGCAGCAGTGTTTCGTCCGCATGCCGCGCCTCGGCATGTCTGCCGGCGTCGCCCTGCGTAAAGTACGGCGGGTTCATGATCACGCGGGAAAAGCCGCCGTGACCGAACGCGCACGGCGTATCCTCCGCACGCAGATTTCGGAAGCGGATCTGCTGCCCGTTCTGCTCGGCGCTGCGCGCTGCGAGCGCGATCTGTACCGCATTCGTATCGACTCCGGTAAAGCTGCCTCCGTACAGCGCGTTCGCATACAGGCACAGCACGCCGTTTCCGGTCCCGAGATCGAGCACGGTGTCGCTCCTTTGCATGCGCAAAAAGTGCACAAGCGCGATCGAGTCCTCCGTAAAGCAGCCGAGCGCCGGATCCTGATAGATCCCCGTCCGCCCTTCGATCAGCCATTCAAAACGTTCCATGCTATCCCTCCGGATCGAGACGCAGCGTCGTTTCCTGCGCGTTTGCCGTTTCCTGCGGATCCGGCGTATCCTGCGCGAGTTTCGGCAGTCCGTCCGCGCCGTACACCATGATCTGTACGTCCGTGTAGTAGTGATGCAGGATCTCTTCGTAGGTCGATCCGTGCTTTGCCATGCCGTTTGCGCCGTTTTGAGAAAGTCCCACGCCGTGACCGTATCCCTTCGTGTGGAATACGGCGCCGTTTTCCGACCATGTGATCGTGAACATCGCGCTGCGCAGGTCGAACAGGCTTCTCGCCTGTTTTCCGGTGATCTCGGTCTTGCCGAGCCGCAAGCCCTTGACGCGCCCGCTCCCGAAGGTCGAAACGATCTCGACCTCGGTCCTTGCATTCTCCTCGCTCACGCCGCTTTCCGGATACTTCGCCGTAATCAGCCGAACGAGCTCGTCGATCCCGATCTCGACGTCCTCCTGCCGCATCGGATCCTCGTACGGACTCGATACGCCGCGCAGATACGGCAGTGCATTTGCGTAGACGTTCTCGGAATCCTCCGTCTCTCCGCCCGAGCAGGCATGGTAAAGCGCGTCGCAGATCTTGCCCTTATAGGTGATCACCTCGCCTGCGGTATGCATGACGGCGGACGCGATGAGGTTATAGTTCTTTGCGTAATCGTCGCCCCAGGAATTCTGCATCCGCTCATGCGTCGAGAACGCCTGACAGCACTTGCTGTTTGTACAGACATCGGCATCCGGATACGTATGACAGCCGCCGTGCGCCATGCTGTACAGCGTATAGGTGCGCGATGCGACCGCCTGCGCCTTGAGCGCTTCGAAGTCATAGTATGCCGGCATCTCGGCGGAAACGACGCCGACGATGTACTCCTCCAGACTCATCAGAACGAGCTTGTCCGCCCGATGGTCGTACACCCGGATGTTGTCGGTCGTTTCCGTCCAGTCGAAGTATGCGTACAGATCGACGAGCGTCGGTCCCGGCGTGGCGGTCGGCGTTTGCGCGGCGACCGTGTCCGCATCCGGCTTCTGCGGCTGCGTCCATGCGGCGCGGATCACGGCAAACAGGACCACCGTCAATACGAGCAGCAGCGCGAGCATGAGGAACAGCTTGATATGTTTTGACTGACGTTTCTTCATGGTTCATATTATAGTGGCTTTACATGAAAAATACCAGCTATTTTTGGTTGTACCGAACGGTACATTCCCGTTGCAAACCGCGGCGCTTTCGTGTTATAATACGATTATGAATATTCGTTTTTCGCCCGATGCGGCGCGGCGTGAGATGACGCCGGTCGATAATCTGTTTTTCCTGCATTACATGCCCGATGCGGACGGCACGTTTGTCAAGGTCTACCTGTACGGTCTGATGCAGTGCTATCACCGCTCGCTCTGCGACGCCGACATCGGCGAAGCGCTGGGGCTGTCCGACACGCAGGTGCGCTGCGCGTTCGTCTACTGGCAGGCAAAAGGACTGGTGCGCATCCTCGGCGACGACCCGCTTTCGGTCGAGTATCTGCTCACCGAGCAGCCCGCGATCGCCGGCACGACGCCGCAGAAGTACCGGCGCTTCATCGAATCGGTCCACGCGCTGATCGCGCCGCGCACGCTGGAGCTTCGCGAAATGAAGGCGATGTACGACTGCATCGAGCTGTACGGGCTTGAGGAGGGCGCGGTCCTTGCTCTCGTCGCTTACTGCATCGAGCAGAAGGGCAAACGCGTTTCGACGAACTACATCCTTTCCGTTGCGCAGACGTGGAGCGAGGAGGATATCAAAACGCAGGCGCAGGCGGAAGCGTATGTCACCGATTTCCGCGCAAGAAAGCACGGCGCCGCCGAGATCCTGCGCCGCTGGAATCAGACCCGTCCGCCGACAAAGGACGAAATGGATCTGTACGATCGCTGGACGAACGAGCTCGGTTACGACGCCGAAACGATCCTCGCCGTATGCTCGCGCATGACGGACGTCCGCACGCCGACGTTTGCATATCTCAACGACCGCCTGATCGATCTCAAAGATCAAAAGATCGAAACCGTTCCCGCGCTTTTGGAAACCGAGCAGCAGGATGCGCTCGACCGCGAGTTTGCAAAGCTCGTGTTTGCGCGGCTCGGCAAGGTCGGGCATCCCGATCTGTCGACGGTCAGACAGCTGCGCATGTTCCGCGTCGACAAGGGTATTTCCCGCGAGGCGATCCTGATGGCCGCCGAGGAATGTGCGACCGGCGAGCGTCCTTTGGGACTGCTCAAGAAGATACTTTCCGATTGGGCGCAGACAGGCGTGCACACGGCGGAAGAAGCCGGAAAAGCGCTGACCCGTCCGAAGCCGGCGGCGCGCAAAAAGAAAAACGCCGCGCTGCTCTATGAGCAGAAGCCGATCTCGGAACAGGATTTCAACAATCTGATCGTGGATCTCAACGAAGAACTATGACGAACGAATTACAACGCTATTACAGCGACCTGCGGGAAAAGAATCTGCGTCTGCACGAGGCGCGCGTTGCGGAATGCGATCGAATGAGCCCGCGGTTCCGCTCGCTGCAGAAGGAGCGCGCGCTGGTCTTCCGGCAGCTGTCGCGCGGCAAGCTCAACACAGCCGCCGCGAAGTCGCGCATCGGCGCGATCTCCGCCGAGGAGAAGACGACGCTGATCGCCCTCGGGCTTCCTGCAAACTATCTGGAGCCGATCTATACCTGTCCGAAGTGCATGGATACCGGTGAAGTCGGGGATCTGCTGAAAAAGCCCTGTGCATGTGCGTTGAAGCGGATGCAGGAAACGGAGCGCACCGGCTCGCGCATCAACGACCGCGAGACCTTTGCGGCGTTCGATGAATCGCTGTATACCGACAGCGAGCAAAAGCGGCAGGCGCTCGGCATGCGCCGTTTTTCAGAGCGTTATGCCGCCGCGCTGCCTGCACCGGAAAAGCCGAATCTGCTGATCCTCGGGCAATCCGGACTCGGCAAGTCCTATTTCGGCAATGCGATCGCGCATGCTGCCATCGAAAAAGGCGTGCGCACGATCAAGGCAACGGCATATCAATGCATACAAAGCGTGCTCGACGGCATCGACCGGCGTGAAGAAGGCATTGCGCCGTATCTGCGCGTACCGCTTCTGGTGCTCGACGATCTCGGCACCGAGGCGATGATGCCGAACGTAACGGTCGAAACGGTCTTCCGCATTCTCAACGAGCGCGCCGCCGATCGGCTGCCGACGGTTCTGATCTCCAATCTCGACCGCGAAGGGCTTTTTGAACGCTACGGCGAACGCGTGGCGAGCCGCATGATCGATGGGTCGCTGACCTCGATCGTGGTTCTGCAGGGCGAAAACCTGCGTACGAGGGTCCGCTGATGCTGTACCTTGTCGCAACGCCCATCGGAAACCTCGGCGACATGAGCGCGCGCGCCGTCGAAACGCTGCAGGCTGCCGATTGCATTTACTGCGAGGATACCCGCCATACGGGGCTTTTGCTGCAGCACTTCGGCATCCAAAAGCCGATGCGCTCGCTGCATACGCACAATGAGCGTGAACGCACCGAAGAGGTCGTCTCCGCTCTGCGCGACGGTAAAACGATCGCCTATGTATCCGACGCCGGCATGCCCGGCGTATCCGATCCCGGCGCCATGCTGGTCGAGGCATGCCAGAGAGAAGGTCTTCCCTGCACCGTGGTCCCCGGCGCAAGCGCCGTCGTCGTTGCCGCCGTGCTGTCGGGGCTTCCCGCGCAGCCGTTCACATTCTTCGGGTTTCTGCCGCGCGAAGCAAAACCGCGCCGCGAAATGCTCGATGCGATCGCGCCCATCCGCCATCAGGTGATCCTGTACGAAAGCCCGCATCGCGTGCAGGCAACGCTCAAAGACCTGTACGAACGCTTCGGCGACCGACCTGCAGCGGTTCTTCGCGAACTGACCAAGAAGTTTGAAACCGTCGTGAACGGCTCGCTGTCCGAGCTGATCGAGCGGTTTTCCGAGGAGCCGAAGGGCGAATGCGTAATCTGCTTCATTCCCGGTCAAAAGGAAGAAGCCGAGGCGCCGGACCTTGACGCGCTTCTTTCGGAGCTTTTGA
>ONMC01000170.1 GCA_900318745.1 uncultured Eubacteriales bacterium | reverse complement strand
CGGGTCACCGCGCACTCCGAGAATTGCCCCGTCGCCGCGATGGAAGACGCCGCGCGGCGGCTCTACGCCGTGCAGATTCATCCCGAGGAGGAGCATACGCCTGAGGGAACGGACATGCTGCGGCATTTCGTCCGGGACGTCTGCGGCTGCCGCGGCGACTGGCGCATGTCGTCTTTCATCGAGGAGCAGATCCCCGCGATCCAAGAACGGGTCGGAAGCGGACGCGTACTTTTGGCGCTGTCCGGCGGCGTGGATTCCTCGGTCACGGCGGCGCTGCTGTCGAGAGCGATCGGCAAACAGCTTGTCTGCGTGTTCGTGGATCACGGACTGATGCGCAAGAACGAAGGCGAACAAGTGAAAGCAATCTTCGGTCCGGAAGGCGGGTTCGATCTCAATTACGTGCACGTCGATGCAAAGGACCGGTTCTATACCGCTTTGAAGGACGTCGCCGATCCCGAACGGAAACGGCGCATCATCGGCGAGCAGTTCATCCGCGTGTTTGAAGAAACGGCGCGCGGTCTCGGCGCGGTGGATTATCTGGCGCAGGGGACCATCTATCCGGACGTGGTGGAAAGCGGCGCGGGCAGCGGCGGCGCGACCATCAAGTCACATCACAACGTGGGCGGTCTGCCCGAAAACGTGGGATTTTTAGGGATCGTGGAACCGCTGCGGACGCTGTTCAAGGACGAGGTGCGCGCGCTCGGAACGGAGCTCGGGCTCCCGCGCGCGCTGGTGTATCGGCAGCCGTTCCCGGGTCCGGGTCTCGGCGTTCGCATCATGGGCGCGATCACGCCCGAAAAGGTGCGTATCGTGCAGGAGGCGGACGCGATTTTTCAGGAGGAGCTTGTGCGTTTCGGGATCGACACCGGCAAGGGGCAGTTCTTCGCCGCGCTTTCCGACATGCGTTCCGTGGGCGTCATGGGCGATCACCGCACCTATGACTGCGCGATCGTTCTGCGCGCCGTGCTGACTTCCGATTTCATGACGGCGACGGCGGCCCGCCTGCCCTATGAACTCTTAGAGACCTGTATGAACCGCATCGTCAACGAGATCTCCGGCGTAAACCGCGTGCTCTACGATATCACCAGCAAGCCCCCCGCAACGATCGAACTCGAATAAACCCGCAACGCCGGACACGCTCCGGCGTTATTTATGTCAATTCTGCAAAACTTTGTCGGCGCATCTGTGAATCCAAGATGCACCCGGATTTCGCCCGGGTGCATCCAAGATCCCAAAATGCACCCCGGATTTCACCCGGGGTGCATTGTATCAAAATAGTTGTTTCAATTCAAAACAAAACCACCCAAAATGGGTGGTTTTTGTTTTGGTCGTGTGTGGCAAGAGCGAACGGGCGCGAAGCGTCCGTTCGTATACGCGCGGTCGCTTCGCGTCCGCGCGTCGCCGGAGAAACATCCTTATTCAGCGCGCAGCGCTGTATCTGATCGGATTTCTCCGTATCGGATCGCCGCTGCCTCCCATCCGTGAGGTCATTTTTTATTGCGGCTGATGTTTTGATTCCAACGGGCGCAGCGTCCGTTCGTATACGCGGCTTTGCCGCATCGCCGCAGATTCTTCCGCTGTCAAAGCAATCAGAAGAATCTCCGTAACGGATCGCCGCTACCATGTCGCCGCGGGCTTCACTTGGCTCGCGACGACTTTTTTCTTGCAGAAACAAGTCATCGCATCGCTTTGTTTCGCCGCGGCTCCTTTCCGCAAGCGATCACGCTTGCTTCGGCTGCTCGGTTGCAAGCGCTCTCCCGTCGCCTCCGCTGCGCTACCAATCGCTTGCGGTGTTCCCGCGCCTGCGCGCGTCCGTATGTGGATTCTCCTGTGCGGAGTTCTCGGCATCCTTTCCTCTATCGACGCAAACGAAAGGATGCCGTATCGGATCGCCGCTGTCATGTTTTTTGCGGACGTCAATGTGGAAGCCACGTTGACGTTTGTTTTTTGTGGACCTTTTATTCGAAATACTGAAAACTTTTCTCAGCATTGGAACTTTAGATTGACATTCTCGATCTATAGTGATAAAATGACAACGTAATAACATGTCATAAAGGAGAAAGATGTATGCCGCCGAAAACGATTCAGGGAACCCATGACCTTGCCGAGAAAATCAAAAAGCGCCGACAGGAATTGAAACTCACGATTGAGGAAGCCGCCGCACGTGCCGGTGTCGGCGTGAAAACTTGGTGCAGATATGAAGCCGGAGAATCCATCCGACAGGACAAGTGCAGAGGCGTTTGCAAAGCGCTGAATTGGATCTCTTTTCCTTCGGGTGAAGAAACGGATAATTTTATCTCTTTGGTAAACGAACACAAACAGAACAAAACCTGGCCCGTCTTCATTGAACGAGAGTTCGGACCGATTTCTGCACTGTCTTTTGCCGCAGGAAGCGAGCTGTTTCTTGATCATCTCGATGACGATCTTGTCGGGTTATCATCCATGCCGGCTCATTCGCATATCGGTCAACTGGAGTATTCCATGCTTGCGGACGCTCTTCCTCCGCAGTATCGAATGAACTATACCTATGATTTTCTTTATCGGATGAAATGTGTGCTTCTTCGTTTGCGGAAAAGGGCAATCCATGATTCTGGATTTGCAGCGCACAGCGTTATGGAAGAATTACTGGTCTATCTCTGCAACGAAGAAGGAAAAGCTTTTGTCGAACTCTGTACCGGACTCGACCTCAACGGGGAGCAGGCGAAAAACGATCGGCTGGACGAATGGCCTTTTGAGCTGTTTGACGATATGGATATCGTAACATGGCTGTATTCTGATTTCTATTTAACAGATGATCACAACTACAGCTTTTGCCATTGGTT
>ONMC01000047.1 GCA_900318745.1 uncultured Eubacteriales bacterium | reverse complement strand
AATGATATCTTTGGCTTTACTTTTAAAAGACTTAATGCTATCTTTGGATGCTTTGATAAGCACTTTATCACGGTCGCGCGATACTTGTCAATCGGTTTTGCAACACTCCGTTGCGTATTGTTTCCGAAAGAAAAGATAGGAATAACGTCCGGGACTGCTTGATACGGTATGCAGTAAAAGCATCCTGTCAATCCGTCAAATCCGGCGACATGCGCGGCGGATTTGACCCCTTGCACCGGCTGCCGCCCGCTCGCCGCAGGCGATAGGCAGACGGTGAAGACTCGACGGAAACCTGTTTCCGTCGAAAGCGGAGCGCCAATGAACAGCGCGCCGAGGGGGCGGCGCGCTGTTCACGGGTTGACAGTTGGGAAGGGTTTGCTGTCACAGGGTCCATTTGTTCCCTGCATCTGTATCATATCACGCAAATGCGTCAAAAACGCGTCATGCCTGTGAAGCTTTTGCGGTTTTCGAAAAAAAGCCGGAGTTTTTCGCCTCCGAAGCATAAAAATGTGTCAAAAATGAAACTTTATAAATATTTTTGTGTTTTTTTGAAAAAAGTGCGGTTTTTTCCGGCAAAGTATGGTAATATATAGATGACACGAACACAATACCCGTGTCAGAAGGAGTGGAACATATGCGTATTTCTATTTCCGGCAAGAATTTGGAGGTTTCGTCCTACATGCGCGAAGTCGCAGAGAAGAAGCTTTCCAAGCTGGATCGGTACTTCCCGCAGGACACCGAAGCACAGGTCACGCTCTCCGTCGAAAAGAACCGCCACATCGTCGAGGTTACGATCCCGCATGAGGGTCGCATCATCCGCGGTGAAGAGGTGTCGAGCGACATGTATGCGTCGCTGGACAACATCGTCGAGAAGCTGGAAAAGCAGATCGTGCATAACCGCACGCGTCTGGCAAAGGGGCTCCGGCAGGATGCCTTCCGCGATCTTCCCGTCGAGGAATACGACGACGAAGAGGAAGGACCCCAGATCGTCCGCGTGAAGCAGTTCTCCGTCAAACCGATGAACGAAGAGGAAGCCATGCTGCAGCTTGAGCTGCTCGGACATGCGTTCTACGTATTCCGTGATGCGGATACGGGCGACATCAAAGTCCTGTATAAACGCAAGGACGGCAACTTCGGCCTCATCGAACCGCTTTAAGTTTCACCCAAAAAAGGAGCTTCCGAAAGGAAGCTCCTTTTTCATGCGTACAGACCGCTCATCTGGTCCGTAGTTCCCAGAACACCACGGCGCTCGCCGCCGCGACGTTCAGGGAATCCACGCCGTGCGCCATCGGGATCTTCACCGTGAGATCGCAGGCGCGGATCGTATGCAGATCGAGCCCGTCGCCCTCTGTGCCGAATACCGTCGCAAGGCGATCGATCGCCGAAAGCCGCGGATCGCCGAGCGCGATCGATTCCTCCGAGAGCGCCGTCGCGGCAACCGTAAAGCCCGCGTCGTGCAGCAGGTTCATCCCGCCCTTCGGCCAATCCGAAAGCGCTGCCCACGGGATCTGAAAGATCGTTCCCATGCTGACGCGTACGGCGCGGCGGTTCAGCGGATCGCAGCAGGTCGGTGTCAAAAGGATCGCGTCCACGTTCAGTGCAGCGGCGCTTCGCACGATCGCGCCGAGATTCCCCGCGTCGGTGATGCCGTCCAGCACCGCGACGCGGCGCGCGTTCTTCAGAATCGTTTCGGGCGCCGGCTGCGGTTTTCGCCGCATGGCGGCAAGCACGCCGCGTGTCAGCGCGTATCCCGTCAGCGATTTTAAAAGGTCCCGATTGCCGGTATAAACCGGAACGTCCGGACATCGCGCGAGGATCGCCTTCGCATCGCCCTCGATGTGCTTTTCCTCCATCAGAAACGAAACGGGAACAAAGCCCGCGTCGAGCGCGAGCCGGATGACCTTCGGGCTCTCGGCGATAAAGACGCCTTTTTCGGGTTCCAGCCGGTTTCGAAGCTGCGCCTCGGTGAGCCGCGCATACACGTCGAGCTCTGCGCGATCGACGGAATCCAGATGAATGATGTTTGTCATACCGTGAAAAAACGCCCCGCCGGATTGCGGCAGGGCGGACGTCCTTTGCTTATTTGTTCTCGAGGTACTCGTTGAGGCGGCCGCAGAGCTCGTCGCAGTCGATGCCGTGAACGGCGCACGCCTGCTCGAGGTTCTCAAAGTGCGACATTGCGCAGCCGAGGCAATGCATGCCGCTGGCGATCAGAATGCCCGCGAGGTTCTCGTCGACCTTCAGGATGTCCTGAATATTCATATCTTTGGTGATCATTGGTTTTTCTCCTTTGCTGTCAATGGCTGTAGTATATCGCATACCGCCGTGTTTTTCAACTGTCGATTTGTGATTTTTTCGTGACGATCACGCATTTTTCAGGATCAGCGCCGAAACGGGCGGCACCGTGCAGGAAAGCGTGTCGCGCGCCGTATATCTGCCGCCGTCGGCGTCGCGATACTCGCCCGCAAGCGACAAATGCCGTTTTGCATCGGGTCCTTCGCGGAACAGCGCCGGATACAGCGTCGTGCGGCAGGGTGCGTCGCCTGCGTTGACGAGCAGGATCAGCCGTTCCGCTTCGCTCTCGCGAATGACGCAGATCACCTCGCGTCCGACCGCTGCGATGCGAATGCTTCCGATGCGGATCGCCTCGCTCTTCGCATGCAGCGCGATCAGCGACCGGATGCGCTCTCTTTGATCGGTGTCGCCGCCGTCCCACGGAAACGTCACGCGGTTTAAGGGGTCGATCATGCCCATGACGCCGACCTCGTCGCCCGCAAAAATGCACGGTACGCCGGGCAGCACCATCTGCAGCGCAGTCGCCGCAAGCACGCGCGCTTTGGCGCGCGCAGCGGTCGCTTCGTCCGGGCAATAGGCGCGCTGCTCTTCACGCGAAAGTGCGCGCACGTTCCCGATCCCGCACAACGCGGTCTTGATGCGCTCGGTGTCGTGCGAGCCCAGAAGATTCAGGCAGGCATCCAGAAACGCCTTCGGATAATCCTCGATCAGCGTATTCAGCGCATCGGCATACGCGTACGCGTCGATCCCGCGGTTCAGAAACGCGACCGTCGGATCGCGGAACGGATAGTTCATCGCTGCGTCCAGCTCGTCGCCGTTTACGTATCCGCGGCGTCCCTCGGGACCGAACTTCGTCGCGCAGTTGTCCCATACCTCGCCGAGCAGGACCGCGTCCGGATCGTATTGCTTGATCGTTTTGCGCACGCCGCGGATGAACGAGTCGGGCAGCTCGTCCGCCACATCCAGCCGCCAGCCGGACGCGCCGCGTTTGAGCCATGTCTCCAGCACGCCGTCGCGACCCTGAATGAATTCGGTGTAATGCGGTTCGGTCTCCTCGACGTTCGGCAGCGTTTCAAAGTTCCACCAGCATTCGTAGCGCGTCGGCCATTCATAGAACCGGTACCACGGATAATAGGGCGAATCCTTGCTTTCGCAGGCGCCGTTCGTATGGTAGCGTCCGTAACGGTCGAAATAGATGCTGTCGTCGCCGGTATGGGAGAACACACCGTCTAAAATGATGCGGATCCCGTAATCCTTCGCCGCGTTTGCAAGCGTCGTAAAGTCCTCGTTCGTGCCGAGCAGCGGATCGACGTTTTTGTAGTCCGCGGTATTGTAGCGATGGTTCGAATGCGCTTCGAAAATCGGGTTCAGATACAGGCATGTGATTCCGAGCGAGGCAAGATACGGCAGTTTTTCGCGGATGCCGTTGAGATCTCCTCCGAAATAGTCGTCCGGTGCATATTCCTTCGCTTCGCCGTGCGGCTGATCGCACGGGCGCTCGTTCCAGTCGTCGTGCACGAAGATCGGCCGTCCCGCCGCGCGGTAATCCGCGGCCGCCCGCAAAAAGCGCGCACGGTCCGAGCAGTAAAAGCGATCCGGGAAGATCTGATAGCAGACCGCGTGCCGAAACCACTCCGGCGTCTGAAACGCGCCGTCATAGACGGTCAGCCCGTACAGCAGCGGCGTATCCGAATCGTGCGCTTCGCCGCTTTGCGCGCCGAAAAAGCGTCCGTCGTCGAGGCGGAAGCCGTATCCCATGCGGCACGGATATACGGGCGCCGTAAAGCTTGCGCGATAGCAAGACCCGTCCCATTCCATCGGCACGGAAAACTGCCGGCCGGGCATGTCCAAAAGAAGCTGCGGCGTTCTGCCCGCGTCGCCTTCAAGACGCAGCGTCACCGTCTCCCCCGTTTTGACCGCGCCGAACGGTTGTTTGCAGCGCGGATCTCTGGAATGATAGTACCAACTCATGTATACGATTATACGCAATCCCGCCGCATCTTGCAACCCAAACTTTGTCGAGCGAAATGTTTTGACGATTCCGCATTCCTATGCTATACTGCTCATATGAAAAACGAAACTCTGAAGCGATATCTCCTCATCCTTTCGGTCGCCGTCCTGATGGCAGCGATCGTCTATGTGGTGTACAAATATGCGATCCCTCTGCTTTTGCCGTTTCTGATCTCGCTTCTGATTTCGGCGATCGTTCTGCCTGCGGTCTCCTTTTTGCACCGCAAGCTGCATTTCCATAAAAAGCTGACCGCCGCAATCCTCGTGACGCTGGCATACCTGATCATTGCCGGACTTCTGATCCTCGCAGGTCGCTGGCTGTACAATTCGGCGTCAAGCGCGGTCGACTGGTTCAACACGCGCTTCGTGCCGGACGTCAACGCGCTGCTCGACAAGATCGATCATCTGGTGCACGATTCGGATTCCTCGTTCATGAGCTGGCTCTATTCGATGAAGGATTCTTTGATCTCATCGCTGCAGCCGAAGGTCGTGCAGCTGTCCACCACGGTCGTGACGGGACTCGTATCCAACGTGCCGTCCTTCGTGATCAAGGTCATCATTTCGATCGTCGCAACCTATTTCTTCGCGCTCGACTACGACAACATCCGCCGCGCGATCGGCTCGCGCATGACGGAGGAACTGTATCAGAAATCCTCCGCGGCGTTCCGCTCGCTTCGCAGCACGGTCGGGCAGTATGCGCGCGCTTACTCGCTGATCTTTCTGATCACGTTTGCGGAGCTCACGGTCGGTCTTCTGTGCGCGGGCGTCAAGCACTTCGTGCTGATCGCGCTCGGCATCGCGGTGTTCGATATCCTGCCGATCCTCGGCTCATCGATGATCATGCTGCCGTGGTCGATCATTACGCTGCTGCGCGGGAACTATCAGCAGGGCGTTATTCTCTTCATCGTCTATCTCGTGATCGTCATCGCGAGGCAGTTTATCGAGCCGAAGATCGTGGGCGATCGCGTGGGCATGCATCCGCTCGTGACGCTGATCGCCATGTATGTGGGGCTCAAGCTGTTCGGCGGACTCGGCATGTTTACGCTGCCGATCACCTGCGCCGTGCTGATGCAGCTTGAGATCGCGGGCGTGACGCATCTGCTTCCCGTTCGCCGTGAGCCGACCGAGGTTCCGCCGCCTGCGAAAAAACGCCGTTTTTTCCGGAAAAAGCCGAAAAAACCAAACGATTGAAACACTCCTGTTACATTTATGACGCATTTCTGTGTTACAATCTTCCATGAAAAGAAGAATCGGAGGACGGTACTATGATAAAGATTCTGGTCGTGGACGATGAGGAGCCGATCGCAAACCTGATCCGCATGAACCTGACGCGGCAGGGTTACGAGTGTGTCTGCGCCTATGACGGTCAGCAGGCCGCCGACCTTTTGGAAAAAAGTACTTTTGATCTTGTTCTTTTGGACATCATGCTGCCGAAATTCGACGGTTACGATCTTCTGGCGTTCATTCGTCCGATGGGGATCCCCGTCATTTTCCTGACCGCGAAGAGCGACGTCAACGACCGTGTCAAGGGGCTGAAGCTCGGCGCGGAGGACTATATCGTCAAACCGTTCGAGATCGTGGAGCTTCTGGCTCGCATCGAGGTGGTTCTGCGCCGCTACAACAAAACGCAGGGATTCATTCAGGTATGCGACATCCTGATCGATCTCGACGCGCGCGACGTGATCCAGAACGGCAATCATATCGAGCTCACGCGCAAGGAGTTCGACCTTTTGGTGCTGTTTGCGCAAAATCCCAACACCGCGCTGTTCCGCGAATCGCTGTTCGAGCGCGTATGGGAAACGGACTATGTCGGTGAGACGCGCACGCTCGACAGCCATGTGCAGCGCCTGCGCCGCAAGCTCGGTTGGCAGGACCGCATCAAAACGGTCCACAAGATCGGGTATAAGCTGGAAATTCCGGAAGAGGAAACATGAGATTTGCCCTGAAAATCTGCATTTGCACCGTATTGATCGTGGCGCTGCTGTTCGGCGTGTTTGGTCAGATCCTGATCGCGCAGAACTTTCGTACAGCGCTGCGTTTTCGTGTTCAGGCGGCAGTTGCGGATTATTCCGCTCTCGCTTCCGCAATGGAAGCGGAGCTGTACGGCATCCATCTCTATTACAACACCGTTTCGCCCGCCATGTTCGACGAGATCCTGAAACGCGCCGGTTCCAATCAGGGTGTGGAATCTCCCTGCGCGCTTTACAATACCGCGTTCGAACTGCTGACCGCAAGCGACGACAGCTTTCCCGAAACGCTGATCTTTTCGGAGCTTCGGGTGCGCCGGTTCGCCTATCGGCTGATCCGCAGCGACGAGGGCAGAACGCTTCTGGACACCGCCGGCTGTGTTTCGATCGGCGGACAAAACTATTTTCTTTCCGTGCGCTATGACGCGACCGATCTGATGCAGCTGCGTGCCGAGCAGATCGAGTCGCTGACGCTCGTTCATATCATCACCGTTGCCGTCAGCACGGCGGCGATGCTTTTGCTTTCCTATCTCACCACGAAACCGCTCCGGCGCCTGCAGCGCTTCACGGCAGTCATCGGACGCGGCAATTATTCGCGCCGCGCGCGCGTCACCACGCTCGACGAGATCGGCGATCTGACGGTCGCCTTCAACGAAATGACCGGCGCGATCGAGCAAAAGGTCGAAGCGCTCGAGCAGAACGCGAAGCAGCAAAAGGATTTCGTGGCGAATTTTTCGCATGAATTGAAAACGCCTATGACGTCGATCATCGGCTATGCGGACATGCTGCGCAGCACAGAGCTTGACGAGGAAGACGCCTTCATGGCGGCGAACTTCATCTTTTCCGAGGGCAAGCGGCTTGAGGCGATGTCTCTGAAGCTGATGGATCTTGTCGTGCTCGACAAGAACGACTTCAAGCTCGTGCGCGGCTATGCGCGGCGCGCGCTCGGGCATGTCGTGGCGGTCGTAACGCCGATGCTCGAAAAAGCGGAACTGACGCTGTCCTACGACATCGAGCAGCAGATCATTCTGTATGAAAAGGACCTTTTGCTGACGCTTGTTACCAATCTGATCGACAACGCGCGCAAGGCAAGCAGTCCCGGCAAGACCGTGACGCTGACGGGTCGGCGCATGAACGGCCGATACCGCATCTCCGTCAAGGATGAGGGCATCGGGATCCCGCAAGAAGAGCTTTCGCGCATTACGGAAGCGTTCTTTATGGTCGATAAATCCCGCGCAAGGGCGCAGCACGGCGCCGGTCTCGGTCTTGCGATCGGCAACCGCATTGCGGAGATCCACGGCAGCACGCTGCACTTTGAAAGCGAAGTCAACAAGGGAACGCTCGTATGGTTCGACGTGCCGCTGTTTTCACGCGAGAAAGGAGGCGACCGATGAAACTGAAACGGATCCGTCTCTTTGCAGACCGTGACCGCGTGACCCGCACGCGCATCGTATATATCGCGCTGACCGTCGGCACCGTGGCCGCAGCGTTTCTTCTCGTTCTGCTGAACCGACTGATCTTCCGCCTCGCCGAGTCCGGCTTGTACGACAATATCGAGTATGAGGTCGTCAGCATCATCAGCGCGGACAGCATCGGCGCGCCGCTGTCGCTGCATACGCGCGTCGATCTGTTCCGTCAATGCGAGCGCGAGGGTGCGGAACGCGCCGTCATGCCCGGAGAGCTCAGCCAGTCCGTCATTCTTGAGCGCATGGAAGCGCTGTGGCGCGAAACGCTCGAGCTGCACTCAAACGGCGATAAGCTGTACAGCGGCGAATCGTTGAGCTCCGTGCAGCGCAAGAGCCGCTACACGGCGACGCTGCGGGACTTCTATCACGACGAGAGCGGCACGAAGCTGGCGCTCTGGTGCGCGCAGGCATACTATACCGCGGACAGCGGCAGCGTGTACTGTCTTTCGGTCCAGTTCGACAGCCGCACCGGCGACGTGTATTCGGAAAACTGCGCCCTGTTCGGCAACGTCCGCGACGGGGACGTCTCCGGCGCACTGCTTCCGTTTTTGCGCGAAAACGGGTATCCGGACGCGCTCCTCGACGACTTCCGCCCGATCGCTACCGGCTCCGGGTATACCGGCGTCCTTGAGTTGAATGACGGTCTTGCCGTGTCCCTCACCTACACGACCGGAGAACAATACGAGATCACCTTCCGTTGATCCGCCGGAATTGCGCGTATTTTCGGGATTTGGGGCTTGCAAAACCAAGCGCAAAACCATATAATGTTTCATTATGGAACGCAGTCTGAAACAAAACAAAATGGGAACGGCGCCCGAGGGACGCCTTCTTCTTTCGATGGGTTGGCCCATCATCGTATCGATGCTCGTGCAGGCGCTGTACAATATTGTGGACAGCATTTTTGTTTCGCGCATGGATTCGCTCGGCACCGACGCGCTGACACGCATTCTCGGTGCATACTTCACTCCCGACATCATCGGTCACGTCGGTGACAAGGCGATCGCCGCGCTGACCATCGTAAACCCGCTGCAGATGCTTTTGATCTCGGTCGCGGTCGGCACCTCGGTCGGCATCAACTCGCTGATCTCGCGCCGTCTCGGCGCAAAGCGCTTTGAAGAAGCAAACCGTGCGGCGGGCAACGGTCTCGTGATCCTGGTGATCTCCGCCGCCGTGTTTACGGTGATCGGTCTGACGCTGTCGCGCCTCTATATGCAGTGGCAAAGCGCCGATCCGATCGTGCAGATGATGGGCACGCACTACATGACGATCTGCCTCTCGCTGTGCGTCGGCGTCTTCCTCTCCTGCGGCATCGAGCGCATCATGACCGCGCAGGGCCGCACAATCTACGCCATGTTCATGCAGCTGACCGGCGCGATCGTCAACATCGTTCTCGACCGCGTATTTGTGCTCGGCTTCTGGATCGTCCCCGCCATGGGCGTCAGGGGCGCCGCGATCGCCACGGTCATCGGGCAGTTTGCTTCGATGCTGCTCGCGGTGATCCTGCTGTTCGGCACCAGGCACGAGGTTTCGATCCGCTGGAAGGATTATAAGCTCAACCGGCAGACGGTGCACGAGATCTACCGCGTGGGACTTCCGTCGATCCTGATGCAGGCGGTGGGCACCGTCATGATGTTCGGCATGAACACCATCCTTAAGGCGCTCGGCGACTATCATCTTATGACCCGCGATCCGAACGGCGACTATACGAACCTGTATATCGGCGCGTTCGGCACCTATTTCCGCCTGCAGTCGATCATCTTTATGCCGGTGTTCGGTCTGTCCAACGCGGCGATGAGCGTGCTCGGCTACAACTTCGGCGCGCGGAATCGCAAGCGCTTCATGCGTGCATTCAAGATGCTTTTGATCTACTGCTGCATCTTCATGCTGTTCGGCACGCTCCTGTTCCAGTTCTTTGCCGATCCCATGATGCATCTTTTTGACGTATCGCCCGAAATGCGTGCCGTCGCGGATCGCGCGCTGCGCATCATCTCGGTGGGCTTTATCTTTGCCGCCGCCGGGATATCCTTCAACACCGCGTTCGGCGCGACCGACACGAGTCTGTACGGCGCGATCATTTCGCTGCAGCGTCAGTTGATCGTCCTGCTGCCGGTCGCCGCGCTGCTTGCGTGGATCACTAAGGACATCGACGGCATCTGGTGGGCGTTCCCGATCGCGGAATTTGTCACGCTGATCGTCGCCACGCTGCTCTTCCGACGGCTCTACCGCAGGAAGATCGCACCGCTCGACGAGCCGGAGCCGATCAAACAATAAAATTCAAAAGTCGAAGGATCATCCCTTCGGCTTTTCTTTTTACAGCATCGCGCTGTCGGTGACGTCCGCATGCATGATGTCTTTTTTGAGCGGCACGTCGGTGACGGTGGAACGCGCAAGAACCATCTTGCCCGCCTCGACCGAGTGTGTGAGCCATACGCTGCCGCCGATGACGCAGTCGCTGCCGATCCGCGTTTCGCCGCCGAGGATCGTAGCGCCGGCGTAAATCACGACGCGGTCGCCGATGTCCGGATGACGCTTGATTCCCTTGACGAGCGCGCCGTTTTCGTCGACGTCGAAACTCTTCGCACCGAGCGTAACGTGCTGATAGATCTTGACCTGCCTGCCGATCGTCGTGGTCTCGCCGATGACGACGCCTGTGCCGTGATCGATGAAAAACGCCTCGCCGATCGCGGCGCCCGGATGGATGTCGATGCCGGTCAGCCGATGCGCGTATTCGGTCATGACGCGCGGCAGCAGCGGCACCTGCGCGGTATAAAGCACATGTGCGAGCCGATACGTCGCGATCGCGAGAAACGCCGGATAACACAGGATGATCTCATCGACGCCGCGTGCCGCCGGATCCCCGTAATATGCCGCCCTGAGATCGGTATCGAGCAGCGCTTTCACGTTCGGCAGCGCGCGCAAAAGCGTTTGTGCGATCGCGCGGCTCTCCGCTTCCTCGCAGCGCATCGCAGAGAGACATGCGCCGAGGTGTGCCGTCGCCTCGAGCAACGCCTGTTCGCGCAGGACCGGCTTTTCGATCGTAAGACCTGTTTCCTCAAACACTTCGCGTATCATGGCCTCGGCAAAGGGTTCGCCTGCTTCTACATGGCCTCCCGGAAAAACGATGCCGGTATAGCCGCCGGTGACCTTGTTTTCGACCAGGATCCGGTCTCCGTCGCAGACCATACACATGTTGGTTAAGATCGTGTTTTGTTCCATCTTCTTGCTCTTTCCGCTTCCATCCCTGTACGGCCAGGAGGTGCTTGTGCTCACTACGGTCGAAGAAAGGCAGTAGTCGAACAC
>ONMC01000164.1 GCA_900318745.1 uncultured Eubacteriales bacterium | reverse complement strand
AGGCTGGCAAAATCGACCGGATCATGACCAAGTCCCTGAGCAGATTTGCCCGGAACACCACAGACTGTTTGGAACTGACCCGGAAGCTCCTCGACCTGGGGATCACGATTTACTTTGAAAAGGAAAACCTCGATACCGGGTCCATGGAATCGGAGCTTTTGCTATCGATCATGAGCAGCCTTGCGGAAAGCGAGTCCGTTTCCATTTCTGAGAACAGCAAATGGAGCGTCCGGCACCGCTTTGAAAACGGCACCTTCAAGATTGGGTACGCACCATATGGCTACAGCGTGAAGGATGGCGAGATGATCATCAATGAAGAGGAAGCCAAATGGGTGCGGTGGATTTTTGAGCAGACCCTGAGCGGAAAAGCCAGCGCGGCGATTGCTCGGGAGCTCAATGAGAAGCAGGTGCCTTCCCGGAAGGGTGGCAACTGGACGCCTACCACGATCCGGGGCATCCTCACGAATGAGAAGTACGTCGGTGACTGTCTTTTCCAGAAGACCTACTCAGACTTCCGGTTTAAGCGGCACACCAATCACGGTGAGCGCGACCAGTTCTATATGGAAGATCATCACGAAGCTCTCATAAGCCGTGACGATTTCGAGGCTGCCGGAGCCCTACTGCAGCAGCGGGCGCAGGAAAAGAATATCAAGAAGAATGATCCCCGCTACCAGAACAGGTACCCCTTTACCGGCAAGCTCATCTGCGGTGAATGCGGCAGCAGCCTTAAGCGGCACATCAACTCCACCGGCAGCGTCCGGTATCCGGGATGCCGACGCCGAGCCCCGCGTTTTTCATGGCGCAGGCGATGCCTGCCTTCGGGTCGCGTTCGAGAATCGGTCTTGCAGCGTCAAGCGTTTCGACCAGCGCCGTCGTCTCGTCGGCGATCTGTCCGTTCGGCAGCACCTGCCCGGGACGGATCGCGTTGCGGTAACGGATCTCGAACGCCGAGATGCCGACCATATGCGCAAGCTCGTTCAGATTGCACTCGGTTGCAAAGCAGCTTTGCGTGACGCCGAACCCGCGAAACGCGCCGGCCGGCGGATTGTTCGTATAGATCGCTTTGCCGTCGATGTCGATGTTCTGATAGTTATATGGTCCCGCGGCGTGCGTGCAGGCGCGCTGCAGCACCGGTCCGCCGAGCGAAGCATATGCACCGGTGTCGGAAACGAGCGTCGCCTTCATCGCGGTGAGATACCCGTTCTCGTCACAGGCGGTCGTGAATTCCATTTCCATCGCGTGGCGTTTCGGATGGATCAGCATGCTCTCGGCACGGGTGAACGCGACCTTGACCGGACGGTTCGTGTGCCACGCAAGCAGCGCCGCATGGTGCTGCACGCTCATGTCCTCCTTGCCGCCGAAGCCGCCGCCAACCATCATGGCGGTGACGCGAACCCGATCCGGCGCAAGTCCGAGCATATGCGCGCACTCCTTGCGCGTCTGATAGACGCCCTGATCGCCGGAAAAGATCCGCATTCCGTCGCCCTCGCGCATCGCGACCGCGCATTCCGGTTCCAAAAATGCGTGTTCCGTCGGCGGCGTCGAATACTTGTGCGTCACAACATACTTGCTGTTTCGGATCGCTGCGTCCGCGTTCCCGCGCACCAGATGCTCATGCGAGAGCACGTTTGTGCCGTTCGATCCGTGCACAAGGATCTCATCCTTCAGCCCGTCCGTCATATTGAGCACGGGCGTCAGTTCTTCGTATTCGACCTTGACGAGCGCCGCCGCCGCGCGCGCCTGCGCCTCGGTTTCCGCCGCGACCAGTGCGATCGCGTCGCCCAAAAAGTGCGTGACGGCGCCGATCGGGATCATGACGTCGTAATCCTGCTTCAGATGCCCGATCTTCTGTGCGCCGGGAATGTCCTCGCTTGTCAGCACGCATACGACGCCGGGCGCCGCTTTTGCCGCGGACGTATCGATCGAAAGCACGCGGGCGCGCGGATAGCTGCTTCGCACCGCCGTGCCGAACAGCATCCCGTCGAAGTACAGATCGTCCGCATACAACGCTTCGCCGATCGCTTTCGAAGGCGCGTCGACGCGGTCGAGATTCTCTCCCACAACGCCCTTCAGCGTCCGCTGCGGCACCGCATCGCCGTTTCGGAACACCTTTGCGGCAAGCAGGATCGCGTCTTCGATCTTTTGATATCCGGTACAGCGGCAGATGTTCATGCGAATCGCATCCTTGATCTGCGCGCGCGTCGGATCCGGCTCGCGATCCAGAAGCGCCTTTGCCGCCATCACCATGCCGGGCGTGCAGAAGCCGCACTGAACGGCGCCCGCCTCGGTGAATGCATACGCGTACACCGCGCGTTCACGCTGTGTCAGCCCCTCGCAGGTGACGATGCTTTTGCCTTCCAGCCGGTCGGTCTGCTGCACGCACGCTTTGACCGCCTTTCCGTCGATCAGAACGGTGCACGTTCCGCATGCGCCTTCCGAACAGCCGTTCTTGACGCTCAAAAGGCGCAGGTCATCGCGCAGAAAGCGGATCAGTTTTTGATTCTCGGGACAGCAGACCTGCCGCCCGTTGACGATAAAGCTCGCCATGCGCTTCTCCTTCTCGGCGTCAGCCGATCAAGTAATGATAATCGCGAAGAACGGTTTCCATGAGTGCTTTTGCGTCCGGATCGATCGCATCCCGATCCAAATCGACGGTTTGCACGCCGTCAAGACGCAGTTTTACGATGCGGTCGGAAATCGGGAAGAATCCTTTGATTTTGCTTATGGCACTGTCGACCACGTTCTTCGCGTCCTCGATCGGCTGGGTTATCTTACTCTTGATGTCCTCAAAGATTCCTCGAACCTGTTCTGCAAGGCCGTGGAAACCGAATATATCGAGCACGTTCGCCACAAAATTCCCGATGAAATCAATAGCCTGCGGCAGTATGGTCAGGAATCCGTCGAACAGGTTCTGCGCTA
>ONMC01000011.1 GCA_900318745.1 uncultured Eubacteriales bacterium | reverse complement strand
GCGATTCCTTCCGGAACAGCATGGGATCCTTCGAAGACAGACACATCCCTCAGGCAGTAAACGATCAGGAGTCCCATCGCCGTATAAGGAACCACTTTCCCGAGATACAGAATGATATCGGGAACTTTCTCTCCGCGTCCGAAGATCAGGACCGGAAGGATCCTTGTGGCAAGGGTCACCAGGCCCATCACAAGAATGATGATCATCGCATGTACATACTTTTCAGTCATGATCCCCACCTCCTGCCGCCTCGATCTTCCTCCGCATGATGATCAGTACAGCGATGATGATCGCCATGGACGGGATCAGAAACAGATCTCTTCCAAACAGAAGCGTTTGGAGCTTCCGACCCACGTTCCCGTCAAACAGGACACAGGATTGCGTCATGAGTCTATTGTAATGTTGGAGCAGCTCCGCACGATTTCAAAATCAAGATTTTACCCGCATAAGATCGGTAAAGTCGATGCCATCACACTGCATCTGATTGACCAAGCACTGTTAGTCAGCATGGGAATCGGTCTGTTCGGAAACATCGATATCCGTGTTCTTTGCTCGAGGTGTCTGAAGGATTATCTTTCCACGGATGCCTTTTGGATTCAGCGCAGCGATCCATTTGATCCGATCACCTATCCCTGCTGCATCTGCGGCAATCCGCATGGCCGATCCTACAGCTTGCTTCGTAAGGTTGAGCATTGACCGCATTCCGGTTCTCCGTGCTAAAAAACATCGGCGATTCATATGGATTACTGTCAATTCATAGGAAAGGAATGCGCGCATGAAGCAAGAAACAGAGATTATAAATCAACCTTGCAGCATATTCAAAAGCCCGGATGGTAACGGAATTAAAGAAGGTTTCAACAACGCAATCGTACGCTATATCAACCAGATGGAGAAAGCCAATGCAGCAAGCAGTCATCCGATTCGCACATTTTGATTCTCCGCTGACTTGTGCTACAATGCTCCATGCGAGGTTGTCCTATCTTCGAAGGAGGCATCAATGAAAACCGCAATCTATTGTCGCCTATCCGAAGAAGATAGAAATAAACAATTTGAGACCGACGACAGCAACAGTATTCAAAATCAAAAGCTGATGCTGTCGCAATACGCACAGGAACAAGGGTGGGATGTTTACAGAATCTACAGTGATGATGATTACACCGGATCGGATCGGCGGCGTCCGGCATTCCAACAGCTTTTGAAAGACGCCGAGGCAAAAAAGTTTGACATCGTTCTCTGCAAGACTCAATCACGCTTTACCAGAGAGCTGGAACTGGTTGAAAAGTACATCCATGGGCTCTTCCCCATGTGGGGCATCCGATTTGTCAGCATTGTTGACAATGCGGACACCGCAAACAAGGGAAACAAGAAATCCCGACAGATCAACGGCCTTGTCAACGAATGGTATCTGGAGGATATGTCGGATAACATTCGCAGCGTTCTTACCAATCGCCGCGTAAACGGATATCACATCGGGGCATTTGCGCTCTACGGTTATCGGAAGGATCCCGATCAAAAAGGTCATCTGTTGATCGATGAAGAAGCTGCTGCAGTCGTGCGGGAGGTATTCTCTCTGTTTGCGCAGGGCTATGGAAAAACAGCGATTGCCCGCATGCTGAATGATCGCGGGATCCCGAATCCAACCGAGTATAAACGCCAGAAAGGACTTCGCTACAAGGGACCGAAAAGCAAAAATAGTACTTTCTGGAAGTACTTTGCAATCGCCGATATGCTGACAAATGAAATCTACATCGGAAACATGGTGCAGGGCAAATATGGCAGCATCTCCTACAAAACGAAACAAAACAAACCAAGACCAAGGGATCAATGGTATGTGGTGGAAGGCACGCACGAGCCTATCATCGACCGTGAACTGTGGGATACCGTGCAGTTGATGCTGAAAGCAAAGGCAAAGCCATTCTCCGGCGGTCAGATCGGACTGTTCGCAAAGAAGGCACGATGCGCATATTGCGGTTATACTCTGCGATCTCATAAGTGTCACGGAATGTATTATTTGGAGTGCCCCAACCATCATGTTGCGCAGGATTCCTGTCCCGGAACCTTTGTCTCTGTCAAAAAAGTTGAGCAAACCGTATTGAATGAGCTGCATCGCCTATCTGACACCTATCTTGACAAAGATGAATTGCTGCAGAAGGTGGAGTTTCAACAGGATCTGAAGCGGCAAAAAGAACGCCTGCAAGCCGATCTCGAAGCATATCAAAAGCGTGTCGAGGAATACAGCAAGGGTTTGCGCAGTCTCTATATGGATAAGGTGCGCGGATATCTTTCCGATCCGGATTTCGCGGAATTGGCAAAAGGACTTTCGGACGATCGCAGTCGTGCGGAAAAGCAAATTCAGAAGCTAACAAAGCAGCTTGATTTACTGGATCAGCAAGCGATCGAAGGAGATCATCGAAAAGAACTGATCGACCGCTATACCGCGTTTGAGAGCCTCAATCGCCCGATTGTTGAAACGCTGATTGACTATGTTCGCATCGGCAGGCGCGTTCCCAAAACATCCGAGCAATTGATCGAAATTCACTGGAATTTCTGAAAATGTGCACGTAAAGCCCCAAAATGTAGCGCATCGCAAGGTGCAGCCGAGCAGAAGGCGCGTGCAACGTACGAACACCTGATGAACATGACCTCGAACAGCCAGATCATCGAGCCGCTGTACTTTTTGCGCGAGCGCGAGATCGTGCACTATCAGCGCTTCGGCGAGTGTCTTGAAATCATGCAGGCGATCAAAAACGGCCGCAGCGCGCCTTCCTGCCGCTGTGCAAGGCGCCGCTGGTAACCGCGTCCGATCCCGAAAACGCTCCGCTTCTGCGAGGCGTTTTTTGTATGAAAACAAAACCACAGCGGCACTGCGCTATGCTGAACGCGTAAGGTAAACCGATCGCGAACCCGAACGACGCGATCGGGAGCCGAAATTCAGATCAGCGGAGGATCTCATTATGAAACACGGGTTTCTGAAAAAAGTTTTGTCGGTCGCTCTGGCGATGCTGTCCCTTGCTCTTATGCTCGTTCCCATGCTTCCGTCCTCCTCGGAAGCTGCCTCGTCGAACCCATTCGAAGCCGCGGTCGCGGCGATCGAGGCAAAGAAGCCCAAGACGTGCACGCAGATCTCGCACTATGATGCTACCTTTACGAAGAAGCAGGACGGGCTTTGCAACGTGTGCTCGATGGTCACCGTGCTGAACCGCCGCCTTGCGTATGACAACAGAAGCGGCTCCTTTACCGCGACCGATGTGATCAGCGCGTGCGGCTGCACCAACATCAGGTCCAACAAGGACGGCACACGCTACAGCTACAACGGCGGTACCGGGACCTGGTTTCAAAAGACCTACACCAAAGGCGGCGTCAGCTACCAGGCCGTGAAAATCAGCGTCGATACCGTCAAAAAATGCACGGCAAAGGCCGGATTCAACCACTATATCGCGCTTCTGCTGCACGAGCATCCCGAGGGGATCGTGATCCGCAGCAAGACCGCAAACCACGTCGCCGTCATCACGAGCTATTCGGTCGCTGACAACCGGGTTTCCCTGTTCGTCTGGGACCCCGTGAACAACTACAAAGGCGCGATCGAGGGATCCTATATTTACAAGCACAGCAGCGGCGATCTGTACAGCTCGCTGAACTACCTGGTCTATCTCAAGGGTTCCAAAGCCATCAGCCCGATCCGCGCGAACGTGATCGGTCTCTCCGCCGGCAGAACGGCCTCGGTCGTTCCGATGATCGGCAACAGCTTCGTCACCTACTCCAGCTCGAACAACAGCGTCTGCACCGTCAACTCGAACGGCGTCGTTACCGCAAAGAGTGCGGGCGCGACGACCGTCACGCTCAAAATGCACGGCAGATCCTATGACGTAAACGTCCATGTTTTGCCGACGACAAGCATCACGAGTGCGAAAGCCAAGCTTTTCGGCAGGATGCAGCTGAGCTGGACGCGCCGCACAAACATCTCCGGTTATCAGATCCAGTATTCCACCTCGTCGACGTTCTCTTCCGGCGTCAAATCCGTCACGCTCGGCAGCGCATCGACGACCTCGACGACGATCGGCTCGCTGTCGATGTTCAAAACGTACTATGTCCGCATTCGCTGCTACGTGAAGGTCGGCTCGTTCACCTTCTACTCACCGTGGAGCGGCAGCGCAAAGGTCAGAACGACGCTGTGACCGCAAAAGCAAAAGAGGTTCCCGCCGTGCGGGAACCTCTTGCTTTTTTCATTGATTGCGGACGGAAGGATCGTTTCAGTTGTCCGCCCGGTTGTAGCCGTTTTTCATGCTGACGCTGGATTCGTGCAGAACCGCCGTCAGCGCCTTGTCGGTCTGTTCCTTTGCCATCGCGGCGAGCTTCCCGTTCGCCTCCGAAAGCAGCGCCGCGTCTCCGGTTTCGGCGATCTTCCGATCGTATTCGAGCACGAGTTTGCGTCCCTCAGTCATCACGGCATTCTGATAGCGGGTGACGATCTGCGCGCATTGATTGTAGCTGTGATCCGCCATTGCGCCGATCAGTCGGCTGCCCCAGTAGAAGGTTTCGGTGGATGCGCTCAGCGTGACGTCGGACAGATAGCTCGGCATCTTCGGCACGTTCGGATAAATCGGCAGCAGCGCGTCGAACGTCGTCGAACCGAAGCAGATCCATTCGAGTCCCTTGCAGCAGTCCGGCGCGTCCGGACGGATCTGGCAGACCGACGTGACGCCGGTGCGGTTGATGCCGATCGAGCGATATTTGCCGCGTACGCCGGTATCGTGGTTGAGATAGGGATTAAACGGCGTGCCCTGATAGTTCGCGCTCAGAAGTTCCTTGACCTCCTCGACCGCGATCTTGCGCTCGGGTACAAAACTCCACGGGATATCGTCGCTTTCGGGCGTGAAATCGGCGTCCGGACCGTCCCAGCGGAACGTCCTCGGCGCAAGATACCGTCCCATATACCAGGCGCGCGGCGTGTTGTAGACATGATCCTGATCGGAATGCGAGCCGAACACAAGGCGCGGGTTGAACGTGCCGTTCTGATTGCAGTCCAGATGATAGGTTTCGATGAATTCGCGCAGATCGTTCGAGCACAGATGCGCTTCCTGTTTTCCGAACGCGTCGTCGAGATCGAAGCTGTCCATGCCGAACTGATTGGGCATGACGACCGCGACGTCGTCCGGCACGCGCTTTGCCATCCAGTGATGACCGCCGATCGTCTCCATCCACCAGATCTCGTTTTCGTCGTTGAACGCGATCCCGTTGGATTCATAGGTGCCGTACTGCTCCAAAAGCGCCGCAAGTCTTAAGACGCCTTCGCGCGCGGTGCGGATATACGGCAGCACGAGCACGACAATATCCTCTTCTCCGATGCCGCCCGGAATGTCTTTTTCCTTTTTCGTCTTTGCTTTCCGATACGTCACGAGCGGGTCCGCCGCGAGCACGCGCGGATTCGACGTGATCGTTTCCGTTGCCGTCATGCCGACGTTCGCGGCATTGATGCCGGTGGCCGCCCAGACGCCTTCCTTCGGGTCGACGCTCGGGCACGCGGTATAACGCATCGGATTGTCCGGCAGCATGATCGTCAGGTGTCCGGCAACCGAGGTATATGTCTTTTTCTGATCCTTCGGCTCGACGACGATCAGCTTCTTCACGTCAAAATGCCCGTCGTCGGTGCGGGCGATCATCGTGGAATTATCATTTGCGGCTCTTTTGCCGACCAGAAGCGTTGTACAGGGCATGGGATCCTCCTTGTTTTCTGACTTTCTTATTTGTATCATATCGCAAATTCCGCGTCCTTGTCAATCCGCGCGCTCCGGTCGCGCCGTTCTGCCGGCGGCTCCTGTTGAAAAACAGAAATTATTTTCTGTATATGTCTATTTGCCGAAATTATTTCTGTGTTATTGAAAAAACTGTTTACTTTTTGTTGTCCGCACGCTATCATAGCATAGAGGAAGAGGGTATCGTTTTTATGGATAATACAGACGTAAAAATCATCAATGCTCTGTCCGAAAATGCGCGCGTTTCGGCAAGCGATCTTTCGGAAAAAGTCAACCTTTCCGTATCCGCTGTCATCGAGCGCATCAAGAAGCTGGAAAACGCGGGTGTGATCAAACAGTACACCACGATTCTGGACGAGAAAAAGTTCGGTCTGGACGTCACCGCGTTCATCTGCATTCTGATGGACCATCCGCGCTACAACGAAGGCTTCATCGATTTTGCAAAGAAGCGCAGCGCGATCACCGAATGCAACTACGTTGCGGGAGATTACGACTATCTCATCAAGATCCGCACGGACTCGACGCGCTCGCTTGAGCGGCTTCTGGATGAGGTCAAAAGCATCCCCGGCGTCGGCCGCACCAAGACCCTGCTCGTTCTGTCCACCGCAAAACAAGTCCATTCCCCGAAAATTCGGGAGAAATAAAAAACTAAAAGGAGAAATCAAATCATGATTATCGGCGTCCCCAGAGAGATTATGCACGATGAAAATCGTGTCGCAGCAACCCCGGAAACCATCAAGAAGTTTGTGGCAGACGGTCACACTATGCTCGTCGAGCGCGGCGCAGGCGCAGGCGCATTCTTTATGGATGCAGCGTATGCGGAAGCGGGTGCGGAGATCGTGGACGATGTTCGCGACATCTACAACCGTGCAGACCTCATTCTGAAGGTCAAGGAGCCGCTGTTCAACGAGAAGTACGGCATGCATGAAATCGACATGATGAAGCGCGGTCAGTACCTGATCACGTTCATCCATCCGGCATCCCCCGTCAACCACGAGATGGTCAAGAAGATGGCCAGTAACGGCATCATCGGTCTGACGGTTGACTGCATTCCGCGTATCTCCCGTGCACAGGGCATGGATGCTCTGACCTCCATGAGCACCTGCGCGGGCTACCGCGGCATCGTCATGGCGGCTGAAAAGCTCTCCAAGTTCATCCCGAACATCTTCTGCGCGGTCGGCTCCATCAAGCCCGCGAAGGTCATGGTCATCGGCGTCGGCGTTGCGGGTCTGCAGGCTCTGGCAACCGCAAAGCGTCTCGGCGCGGTCGTGTATGCGGCGGATATCCGCTCCGCAGCGCGTGAGCAGGCGCAGTCCCTCGGCGCGAAGGTCGTCGACCTCGGCATCCCGGATGAAGTCTCCGTCGCAGAAGGCGGCTATGCAAAGGCGATCACCGGCGAATGGCTCGAGAAGGAACGCGAAGCGCTTCGTCCGGTCATCAAGGATATGGATATCGTCTTCCTGTCCGCGCTCGTTCCCGGCAGACTCGCGCCCGTCATGGTCACCGAAGATATGGTCAAGTCCATGGCGCCCGGCTCCGTCATCGTCGACATCGCGATCGACCAGGGCGGCAACTGCGAGATCACCACGCCCGGCGGCACCGACGTGAAGCACGGCGTCACGATTTTCGGCGTCAAGAACATCCCGGGCTTCCTGCCGACGAGCTCGACCTGGATGTATGCGCACAACATCTACAACCTGGTCAAGCACCTTACGAAGGACGGCAAGATCGTTCTCGACATGAACGACCCGATCGACGCAGGCATCCTCGTCACCGACGGCGAAAAGCTCGTCCACAAGGGCGCGAGAGAAGCCATGGGTCTTCTGTAAGACGGAGGTCCAATGGAAACGATTTTGACGCATCCCGTTTGGGGACCTGTCATTCTCGTCGCTGTATTCGCGGTTGCATCTGTACTCGGCTACATCATCATCAAAAAGGTGCCGAGTCTTCTGCACACGCCGCTGATGTCCGGCATGAACGCGCTGTCCGGTGTAACCGTGCTCGGCGCGCTCATCGCGGGCGCGGTCTGCTTCAAAAACGGTCAGACGGTTCTGATGCTCGTCGCGCTCTTAGCTGCGGCGCTTGCCATGATCAACGTTGCAGGCGGCTTTGCGGTCACGCATAAGATGCTCCGCATGTTCAACAAGAAGGGCAAGGAGGGCGAAAAGTAATGCCGGATATTCTGTTCTACATTCTTTCCGCCGTTCTGTCGGCGCTCGTTCTCGTCGGTCTTTCGATGCAGAGCAAGGTCAAGTCCGCGGTCGCGGGCAACCTCGTCTGCGTCGGCGTTATGGGTCTTGCGATCCTTCTGACGCTGTTCAAGCAGAATGCGCTTCTGAACTACCGGCTGTGGATCGCCATGGCCGTCGGCGCGATCGTCGGTCTCATCTGGGCAAAGAAGGTCAAGATGATCGAAATGCCCCAGACCGTCGCGCTTCTGAACGGCATCGGCGGACTTGCAAGCGCGTTTGTCGGTTCGATCGAGCTGATCAAGGCGGAAAGCTCCGTCTTTGCAAACGTCACCGCCGCTCTGGCGCTCGTCGTCGGCGCGATCACGTTTACCGGCTCTTTGATCGCCGCGCTGAAGCTGGCGCGTAAGATCGACAGCCGTCCCAAGAAGTTCAAGGGACACAGCTTCGTATCCGCGCTGCTTCTGATTGCGTGTCTTGCGGGCGTCGTGCTTGCGGGATTCGGATGGAACATCGTTTCGCTGATCGTCTGCGCGATCGCGGCATTGCTGTTCGGCTGGCTGTTTGCCATGCGCGTCGGCGGTGCGGATATGCCCGTTGCGATCTCGCTTCTGAACTCGCTGTCCGGCGTTGCCGGCGCGATCGCAGGTATGGCGATCTCGAACGTTCTTCTCGTCGCGGTCGGCGGCATCGTCGGTTCGTCCGGACTTCTGCTTACGCAGATCATGTGCCGTGCCATGAACCGCCATCTCTTTGACATCCTGCTCGGCAAGACCGTCAAGGTCGACAAGCCCGCGGAAAAGAAAGAGGACGTTCCCGCCGAGCCCGAACCCGAGCCCGAACCCGAACCCGCGTTCTCTCTGAAGGACGCAAAGAACGTCATCATCGTTCCCGGCTACGGCATGGCGCTTTCGCAGGCGCAGCACAAGGTCAAGGAACTCTGCGACAAGCTCGAACAGAACGGCGCGACCGTGCGCTTCGCGATCCATCCGGTCGCGGGACGCATGCCCGGTCACATGAACGTGCTGCTGGCGGAAGCGGACGTCGATTACGAGCATCTCTATGAGCTCGACGCGATCAACGACGACTTCAAGAACTGCGACGCGGTCGTGGTCGTCGGCGCAAGCGACGTCATGAACCCCGCCGCGCGCGAAGCGGAGGGCACGCCGATCTACGGCATGCCGATCCTCAACGTCGATCAGGCGCCGCAGGTGATCGTGTGCAATTTCGACCTGAAGCCCGGCTATGCTGGCGTGGAAAATCCGCTGTATTCGAGAAAGCACGGACTGCGTCTGCTGCTCGGCGATGCAAAGGATTCGCTCGACACGCTGCTTGCGGAGCTGTAATCCCAAAACCCGAAAGAGGACTTCCGACCGGAAGCCCTCTTTTTTGTCCGCGCATCCTTATCGCAGGTCGCGCAAGAGCCGCCCAGGTTCCCTTCCGCGCGGCGAAACCGATATTTTACAGAATATTTCTGCAAATTTCGCATTTTTCTGTAACACTTTGCCTTGCTCGTGTGTCATAATAGAAGAGAATCATCCTGCAGTTCAATACGCGTAGAAGTATACCTCAATGTACCAGTTCTCAGCGAGCGGTTCCATTTCGGAATAGCGGATCTGTTCTGCGGTGTTCGCCGTATAGATCAGCCAGACCTCATAGAGAATGCCGGGATCCTGATACGTCGTATCGATCGCCCGCGGAAATTCCACTATGAAATACGGCGCGGCGTCCTCCGCAAAGACCGGCTCCGGTCCGCTTTGGTATGCATGGATCCCCGTCTCTGCCGACAGCGCGATCAGCTTCTGCAAACTTTCCGGCAGCGTCGCAGGATCGACCGTTTCATTTTTCCTCTGCGCTTCATCCCAGCAATACGCCTCTCCGTCCGCAATCCCGAAATGCTCAAGATCGGGCCACTCCGCAGCGGCAAGTTCGAACAGTTCCCTGTACGCTGCAAACAGCGCCTCTGCCTCTGCTCTCCTCTCTTTCGGCGCAACGATCGGGTACGCGCCATATTCCGTGCCGGTGCAGGTGAAAAACGGATTCAGCGCCGGATCCTTGACCTCCGGTTCGCTTGTTTCCGCGGGTGAGTCCGCGGGCTGTTCCGTCGCTTCACTTTGTTTTTCCGTTCCTCCCATGCTGCATCCAAGCAGCAGCGCTGCCAGCAAAAAAATGACGATTCGTTTCATGGTCGATTTCCTTTTACGCAAGCGCGTTCATCTCAAGGAATCGTTTCGCGATGCTGTCGAAATCCGCCGTGCCGTCCTTTGTAAAAGAGGATGCGCAGAACAGCAGAGCGTTTGTCCCGTCAGAACACAGCTTCGCAATGCAGACATAGGAATGGGTCTGCCGATGACGATAATGCAGACTTACGACGCCCGGCGCAATCTCCCGCTCGATCGGTCGGTCATACTCCTTCGGTGTGTCGTCTGATTTCTGATTCCCAAGATACCATGCCAAAAGATCCTGCCCCACAAGCTCGCTCTCCGGTATCTGCGCATAATTCAGATCCACAAGTCCGACATGCTCCAAGGCGTCCGTGTCCCACATCAAAAGCGCTTCTTCCGTTGCAAACAGTTCTCGATCCATCGCCGCCCAGACGTCGAATGTTTCCGGGACGAGGCAGGTATAACCTTGCCACGCGTATGTTTTCAGCCGCAGCGCAGGATGCTCCGGATCCTCCGGGATTGCCGCTGAATCCGTCGGCGGCATCGCAAGCTCCACGCGGATCGCGTTTGCTTCACGGTCGATCTCGATGGATATATCCAGTCCCATCTTTCGAAGAACGCGTTCCAGAATGCGGTGATCCAACCACGTTTCCGCCTGCATCTCCGGTTCATAGCCCTCTTGCGCGAACAGGTCGATCTCGCGAAAATCCGCTTCGGTCGGCGTTCTGCCTTCCGCTTTCAGCTTTTGTACGATTTCATCATACGGTTCCTCCAACGCGAAAACCTGCGATTCCCCATCATAAATATAGCGGATGCCCTGTATCTCATAGCATTGCACCATGTAGCGGTTATACGGCGAATCGACAGCGACCGCGCCGACGGACGCCAGAAACGCATTCAGCGGGATGCTTGTTTCCTCATCCTCGATGAAGTAATGCGACGTATAGACGTTCCGTTCCTTTCCGTTCAGAATGAACGCAGGTCCCCCACTCTCTCCGGCAGCAACCGGCTCCGGCGTCGGGGTGTCGGTCGGTTCGGCAAGACCGGGCGCGGGCGCGTCCGCGGGACGGACGCCTGCGCCGGCGGGCGGCGCGTCTGTGGACTGTGCATCCGGATTGACCGGCGCGAGAACGTCGGGCTTGATGCCTTTTTCGCCTCTGCTGACGCCGATCATCAGCCCGACGACCAGAACGACGGCGGCAAGGCTGACGCCGGTCAGCGCAAAGGCAAGCACGCGGCGGCGCTTCGGTTCCGGCGCGGGTTTCGGCGCGGGTTTCGGCGCGGGCTGCCCGAAAAAGTCCTCCGCGCCCGTCTGCTTCGGCGGTTCGCCGTACAACGCGGCGTCGAAGCGCTTTTGCGATTCCTCGGGGATCGGCTCAAGTACGGGCTCGCGATCCCAGAGCTCGCCCTGTTCCGCGGCCTGTTCGACGATCGCCGCCTGCAGCAGTTTGTCAATCGTTCTCTTTCGCATATCCGTTCTCCCTGCACATCCCGAGTACGGCGCGCCGCGCGCGCACAAGATACACGCGCACGGTGCTTTTGGTGACGCCGAGCGCGTCCGCGATCTCGCGATCGCTGAGTTCCAGCAAATACTTATACCGCAGTACGTCCTTGAGGCTCTCCGGCAGCCGCTTGAACGCCTCCTTGAGCTCCGCGACGGTCAGCGAGCGGATCGCCTGCTCCTCGACCGCGGCGCTTTGATCGACGGGAGCGAACGATTCCAGCGGAACTGTTGCCTGCGTGCCGCGCTGCCGTCTGCGGTTTAGCGCGTTGTTCTTCACCGCCGTGACCAGATAGAGCGAGCGCGCCTGCTCCGGCAGGGCCTTGAGCCTGTCAAAATGCTTGATGCACCGCACGAACGTGTCCTGCACGGCGTCCTCCGCCGCGGTCGGATCGCAGAGAATGCCCATCGCCGTGCGTTTCATGCGATGATAGTTTTTTGCAAACAGATCGGCCAACACGGCGCGATCCTCCTCGCTGTCCAATGTCAACAGCAGCAATATCATTTCGGTCCCCCTCTTTTTGCCTCTCTGCCTATATAAACAATGCAGCAGGCAAAAGTGCTGCATGGTTTTGAAAATATATTATGATAACGGAAACGGGTCCGATCAATCCTCCGCGTCCGGAAGGGACAAATGTTTTTTGAAAAAGAAGATATGGAACGGGATCGAGATCGAAAAGGTCAGGATGTCCGCAGCCGCCTGCACCGATTCGATGCCGTGAATGCCGAACAGCACCGGCAGCAGAAAGACAAGCGGTATGAAAAACAGTCCCTGCCGGCAGGAAGCGAGAAACGATGCGCCGAATGCAAATCCGAGCGATTGATAGAGCTGATTGACAAACGTCGAATACCCCATCATCGGGATCGACAGGCACAGAAACGCGAGCATATCGCTGCCGACCGCAACGACATCGGGATCGTCGCGGAACCACATCATGATCGGTGTGCGGAACAGGAACACCGCCAACGCGATCGCACAGCAGATGACCGTCGCCGCGACCGTCGCGCACCGGAATACCTTCTTCACGCGCGAATAGCGCTTCGCGCCGTAGCAGTATCCCGCGATCGGCTGGAAGCCGTGCCCGACGCCGATCACGATGTTTCGCACGAGCATGTAGATCTTGTTCGCGATCGAAATCGCCGCAACCGCCGCATCGCCGAACTCTTTTGCCTGCACGTTCAGCAGCGTGGACGCGAGACTCGCAAGCCCCTGCCGCAGAAACGTCGGCGCGCCGGTCCGCAGAATGCGCCCGTATATCGCGGGTCTCTTTGCGATATAGCGCAGGCGGAGCTTGACGATGCTCTTGTCGCGCAGGAAGAAGACCGAAAGGATCGAAAAGCTGACGAGCTGTCCGATCATGGTTGCGATTGCCGCGCCCGCGATGCCGCGGTGCAGCGCGAAGATGAAGATCGGATCGAGGATCAGATTCAGCACGCCGCCCGCGGACATGCCGATCATCGAGTACAGCGCCTGTCCTTCGGCGCGCAGGATGTTGTTCAGCACGAACGCCACGCACATGAACGGCGCGGCGATCAGGATGTACTTCGCATAATCCGCCGCATAGGGCAGCACGGTCTCGCTTGCCCCGATCACACGGAGCATCGGCTTTAAGAAGACCAGCCCGACTGCGGCAAGAACGATGCCGCACACCGCGCCCATCAAGACCGCGGTACTGCCGTATCCGTGCGCGTCCTGCTCGCGCTTTGCGCCGAGCGACGGGCTGATCAGCGAGTTCGCACCCATGCCGATGCCGAAGCCGATCGCCTGAATGATCGCCATCAGCGAGAACACGACGCCGACCGCGGCCGACGCGCTCGTGCCCACCTTGGCAACGAAATACGTGTCCGCGGTATTATAGACGACGGTGATGAGCTGTATGATTACCGTCGGCAGAGATTTTTTGAACAGCAGCCGCCCGATCGGCTCGGTGAGCATGATGCGGCGCTGCTCGGCGTTATTCGTGTGCATGTCCGATCAGAAGTTTCTTCCCCGATGCAAGTTCGAAATGATATTTGACAATGCCGAGATCGATCGCGGAATATGGACCTGCAAGCGCTTTGACCGATACGTCATCGCCGTCAAGCACAAAGCGGAACCGCTGCTGATTGATCGCAGTCGGCGCCTTCAGCGCCGCATCCACGCCCGCGCGGAACCATTCCGGCACGAGTCCCTTCGTTTCCGTCACCTGACGGAAGGTTTTGCTCTTATGCGCGTGCCCCGGCTTCGCGCCGTAACCGATCGAAATGACGGCGGCAAGCGCTTCCCCGTCCTTCAGAAGCGTTTTGACCTCGCCCTTCTTATACGACCCGGCGACCCAGCAGGTGTTCAGTCCAAGCGTCTCGGCGAGCAGCACGAGCCGTTCGCCGTAATACCCGCAAAGTTCATACAGATCGCTTCCCGGCTTGCCGATCAGAGCAATATAATTGACCGCGTTTTCGAATCTTCCGTAGTGTGCCAGAAAGCCGGAAAACGCGTTCGGTTCGTTCAGAACAAGCGCGATCGAAAGACCGCTCTCACGGTTGCATGCATCGATCTCCTGCTGCAGCGCATCGCGCACCGCACCGTCGATCGGGCGTTTCAGATAGGCGCGGACCGAGTGCCGCGCGTCGATGGCTTCCAATACGGTCATGCGTTTGCCTCCTCGGGTCCGACGGGTTCGGGTGCCGCCGGTTTTTCATAGTGTTTTGTGAACTTCGGCAGCAGCAGCACGGTCAAAAATACGAGGGTGAGCGGGATCAGATCGATCAGATGCCGCGGATCGCCGTCGTCCAGTATCGGCAAAAGCGCAAGGATCGCCCCCTGCATCCCGATCAGTACGAGCGCCGCGATGCGCACAATGCGCATGCCGACGTTCCGATAAACGACGCGGTTCGCGTCCGGCGTTTCGGTCTGTTCCGCATGCAGAAGCGGATGTCTGCAATTGACGAGAAGCACGATCAGTCCCGCGACGATCAGCGCCGCGACCGCGATATTCCAATACAGCGAGATATCGACGCCCATCAGCGACAAAAGCTCCGGCAGCGTGGCGGTGGTGTTGATCATGGCGTGCAGCAGCATCGTATAAACGACGCGGCCGGTGCGCTGATAGACCATCGCAAACAGCATGCCGAGGAAGAACGCGAGGAAAAACTGCATGTGATTGCCGTGCATCAATCCGAACAGCAGTCCCGAAACGATCGCCGCATAGCCCTCGTGCGTGTCGTGCAGTCCGTCCAGCAACGCTTTGCGGAAGGTCAGTTCCTCAACGATCGGCGCGCCGATCATGGCATAGATCAGATACGGCAGCGACTCCGCCCCGAGCGAGGTCGGGTCGAGGAGATTGCTCGTTTCCACGCCGAAAAACGAAGAAAGATTGCCGAGCGAAGCGCCGATGCCCCATATGCCGTAGCACATCAGCGCGATCATCAGAAACCGACCGAAGGAAAGATTGCGCTTTTGGATCGGCGTGCCTTCGGGCATCACGAGCCGCATGATCACGTATCCCACGATCCATGCGCATGCCTGCACGAGCAGAAAGACCGTAAGGATCGCAGCGATGATGCCGGTGCCGGACAGCGCATCGAATACGTCCGAAAGACTCCGTCCGCCGCGCAGAATCCCCTCGTAATCGATCGACGGCAGCGCGCCTCCGACCGCCAGTACGGAGAGGATCCCCATGATCACGATCGCCGCCAAAGCTTCCCCTTTGGCAACGGTGCCGTACAGTGCGGCGACCGAGAGCCCCGCGCGGTTGTATGCGCGCTTGAATTGATTTGTTGACTGTTCCATCGTTTACTCCTTTTCTTCATTGTACCGACCCCTCCGAAGCTTGTCAAGCGACGTTGCAAAAAGCGCGTTCTTCCGCTATAATGAAAATATGAAGACACGAATGATCGATACGGCGATTTTCGATATGGACGGACTGATGTTCGATACCGAACGTCTGTATATGCGCGCCCTTCTGGAGTACGTCGGACCGAAGACCGGCACGGATTTTCCGATGGAGGGCATTCTTCGCACGCTCGGCTGCAATCATCAGGATTATATCCGGATCTTTCCGGAGCTGTTCGGCACGCGCGTGACGCCGGAACGCTGCACGGAGCTCGTGACCGAGTGGATGCAGCGCGAGATCAAAGCGCACGGCGTTCCGGTAAAGCCCGGTCTGTATGCGCTGCTGGACGCGCTGAAAGCAAACGGCTTCCGGATCGCGCTTGCAACCGGCACGGCGCGCCCGATCGCAGAGAGGTATCTCGACATGACGCATACGCGCGCCTGTTTCGACGCCGCGGTTTTCGGCGATCAGGTGACGCGCGGCAAGCCGGATCCGGAGATCTTTCTGACTGCATGCCGGTTGTTGAACGGTCGTCCCGAAAGCACCGCCGTCTTCGAGGATTCGATGAACGGTCTCAGAGCGGCGCACCGGGGCGGGTTCTTCTCGATCTGCGTGCCGGACCTCGTCGATCCGAGACCGAACCTTGACTTTCTGCCGGACGCAACGCTCCGATCGCTCGACGAGGCGATCCCGCTGCTGTGCCGATAATTGCATCGGACCCTGTTGTCTGTCTCCGACCGGAGGCAGATTCTTTTTTTCACATCATGTAATACTTTTCGTTTTCGGGGGCTCATATAAGGTGAAACCGGTTTTGGAGAGGAAACTATGGAACAGTACGAAGCATTCAACCGCGTTTATGACGCAACGCGAGACAGTCTTCTCAGATGGCTCGTTCCGCGCATTCGATCGGCGGTCGACGTGGAAGACCTGATGCAGGAGATTTATAAGAAGCTGTATCGCAAAATGATGCGGCGCGGCATTCGCGAACCGGAAAAGTACGTGTTCGGTATTGCGAAAAAGGAGCTTGCATCGTTCTATCGGCATCGCGCCGCCGTGCAGGAAAACGAAGCGCCGCTTTCCGATCAGCTTCCCGTCGAGGACGAGGAACCCGAGGATATCGTGCTCGACCGCGCGGCGGAACGGGCGCTTTGGGATCTGGTCAAAACGGAGCCGCTGCTGAGCTATCAGGTGTTTACACTTTATTACGGCTTTTCGGTGCCGACCGCGCAGATCGCGCAGGAGCTCGGACTTTCGGAAGCCGCCGTCAGAACGCGCCTCTGCCGCACGCGTGCCCGTCTTCGCGCACAACTGACAGAACAGAAAGGAGTTTAACATGAACGAACAGGAAGCATATCAAACCATCGTAAAGCATCTGATCGCGGACGACGATGCGATCAAGCACAGTGTCCGGATGGATGCGCCGCAAAAACGGACCGCGTTCGATCGCGTACTGACGCCGGTGCTCACCGTGCTCTGCTCGTTGCTGCTGGTCTGCGGGGTCGTAATGACGATCCCGTCCGCCAGAGCGGAGGTGCTCAGCTGGTTTGCGCCGAGCAGCGCACGGGAGTATCTTGCCGCGGATCCCGAGGTGCGGGAACCGGTTCCGGCGCTGGACGCAATGATCACGGCTCCCGATCGGAATCATACCGAGATCAAGATGAACTACTGCGCCGATGAGCCGTACTGGCGCGAGATCGGCGAAAACTTCTCCGCCACGCTCGGCGAAACAGTCTACGACGGAACTGCGATCTATCTCTCCATCGACTTTGACGGGCTGTCCGGCTACGCAATGTTTGAAAACGAGCGGGGCGCAGACATACAGCCCGGCGAGCCGCTTCCGTGTCTGCTTGCGGAAAAGGTCGCGCCCGAGATGGTGCACATGTTCCGCGACGATGACGCCGACGTATCCGCCTATCTTTCGGGCGCAAGGGAGCAGTGGAACGGTCCCGATAACTTTCTGCTGCTGACGCTTGAGGACGGAAAGCAACTTTCGGGCTGGATGGAGCTTGCGGGACGTCCGGTCGACTACGCGTTCCAGCAGGCGTACTTTGACGAATTCGGTTATCCGGAGCATTACACGGAAGAAGCCGCAAAGGCGCTGTGTGAACGCGGATGGAATCACGTCAAAACGAACGGCATACGCGCCGTTGCCGACGTGCATGTCGCAGATCCCGCTTCGTTCCGGTTCCTTCCGGACAACGGAAAAACGCTTGCCGATTACATCGACACGGACGGGTATCTCACGCTGCACGTGAACTATCAGGCGTCGATCGATCACGGCGAGGAAACGGAAGTGAAGCTCGACGTCGATCTCGGCACGGTGAAGGTCGACATGAGAACCTATCAAGATGTTAAGAAGCGCCATATCGAGATGCCGCAGGAACCGGTCGCGTTTTCGGGCGACGCCGTATTCAACGGCACCGCTTTCGACAGCGAACAGTACTTTTGCGTTACGAATTACAGCGCAAACCTGGACGGCGTCACGCTTCGGGTCACCTCCCCCGGCGTCGTCGACATCTTCGGGATCCACGATCTGAAGATTCTCGTGTCCATGCCGGACGATTGGAGCGACGGGATGAAAGATGCGTTTGTACACAATCTCTCCTTCGACACGGTGATCGACGGCAATCTGATCGTCAACTTCGGCAGCACGGCGAAGCGCAACGACAGCGGAACCTATACGCTGAATCTTACCATCGCCGATACGATCCCGTTCGCTCTGATCCATTCGATGCAGTCGATCACGCTGACGCCGCATCTTGATTACATATCGGAGGCCAAAATCTACAAGGTCCTTCCGAACGGAGAACAGCAGCTATCCGAGACGGTACCGATCGCCCGGGACGGCTCCTTCGACGAACGAACGCTTAATCGCGGTACGCCGGTCGTGTACAGCGGCGACGGGGTATCCTTCCCGGAATGCGCGATCACGCTGAAGGTCGATTGATCCGAACAACGCAAAACGGCAGGCGCGACGCCTGTCGTTTTTTATCGTATATATTGCCTCGTTCCCTTGCCTTTCGCGCGTCGCTGTGCTATGATAAAGACGCAAATTTCATACGGAGGGTCTCTGCGAAAATGAAAATCGCGATCATCGGCGGAACCAACATCGAAACGCTTCCGATCCGCTACCGGGAGCAGGCAGTTTCCACGCCCTACGGCGACGTCGTCGTCTTCAAGGGCAAGCTCAAAGAGGGCAACGAGGTCATTTTCCTTTCGCGCCACGGCGTTCTCTACGCGCGCGATCCCGGCGAGATCAACTATCGCGCCAACATCTATGCGCTGCATCAGATCGGCGTCACCCACGTCATCGGCATCACCTCGGTCGGCGCATGCGATTACTCCCTGCATCTCGGCGAGTATTGCCTGATCAACGATTTCCTCGATTTCACCAAACAGCGCTATTCGTCGTTCGAGCGCGAACACCGCATCGACCTGCACACCGTGATGGACAACGTGTTCAGCAATTCGCTGAACGACACGCTCGAAGAGCTGATCTCGCAGCACGGTCTGCCGTATTCCGGCCGCGCCGTCTATGCCTGCATGGAGGGTCCGCGCTTTGAAACCCCGGCGGAAGCCCGCGCGATCCGGATGCTCGGCGGTCAACTACTGCACCGGCATGACCGGCGTCGTCAACGATGTGGTGATCGAGCATGTGATGGACGAGAACCGTGCGGATATCTTCGATCTCTGCTTTGATCTGATCCGCAGAATGACGACCTACAACGAATAACCCGAAAAACCATCGCGCCCCGCATTCGCGGGGCGCTGTTTTTTTGCTTTTCTGTTTTCGGATCGTTCCGCTCTTACAGGATCTTTACCGCATGCGGCTTGCCGTCGAGTGTATAGCGGATCGTGATGCCGTCGTCGGCGTCGACCGCGATATCCGTCGCCTGCTCCTTTAGGCGGCGCACTTCACAAAACTGCGCCTTTTGCGCATCGGTGTAGGCGTTCAGTGCGTCGGAAGTCAGAAGAAAACCGCCCAAGAGCGCATTGACCGTATAGAGCTTTTCCTTTTCCTCTGCGGTAAGCTTGCAGTTCTGTTCCCGCAGGAAGAACACGTCCGGGTCGCCCATGAACGCGCGCCCCGTCAGCTGACGGCGGAAGATCGTATCCTCGATCGACTGCTTGGTGGACACGCGCTCGCGGTGCGTTGCCTGCATCAGCTTCGTATCGTTCCAGTCGAGACCCACGTCGCATCCGACGCGACAGTATTCGACCTTGCCGAACGCCGGCCACAGCGGCACGCCGCAGCCGAGGATCATCTTGCCCCTGCATGCGTCGCGCAGAATATCCATTGCGCGGATCATGCGCGCCGCTCTCGATTCGGTCTCGGTGCCGAACGGCGCCGCGCCGTAGAGAAAGTCCAGCTTCACAAGGTCGAAGCCCCATTCATGCAGCACGCGCTCGAGCACGGTACGCACGTACGAAATGACCTCGGGATTGTCGATGTCCAGTGAATAGAATCCGCCCCAGTTCGAGCCGTTCAGCCACGGTTTGCCGTCGTGCAGCAGCAGCCAATCCGGATGCTCCGCAACGAGCTTCGACCCCTTCTGCGCCACGAACGGCGCAAGCCACAGCCCCGCGAGGAAGCCCGCCTCATGGATCGCATCCGCGGACGCCTTCAGACCGTTCGGGAACTTCTTCGGATCGGTCGCAAGCCAGTCGCCGACGAACGGCTCCCAGCCGTCGTCGATCTGGAACAGATCGCCCGGTTTCAGCAGTGATTTTGCGCCGACCAGATCATCCGTGATCGTTGCGTCGCTGATATCCTGATAGCGGTTATACCAGCTCGAATAGCCGACCATCGGCTCCGTGCGAAGCGGCTTGACGCCCATCTCCCGGAACCAGCCGTCGAACACCTCGCCTTCCGTGCCTTCCTTGATGTACAGATCGAAGGCGTGGAATTCGCCGTTTACGCGCATGCCCGCGCAGTCGCGCTCGATCGTGAGCTCGCCCTTATTCGCGTCGAAGCGGAACAGCGTATAGCCGGGCGTTTCATCGAGCGAACCGAACAGCAGAAAGCGCTCGCCGTTGCGGAAATAGCACCAGGATTCGCCGTGCGTGACGCCTTTTTTGTACGGATAGTCCACGAAATGATAATCGCCGTAGCGGTTGATCGAGAACGCCCCGCGAAGGAAGAACGGCAGATGCTTGAGTCCACGCGTGCGGCCGGTTCTCGTATACTCCGGGCTGTAGGTCCAGTTTTGATAACCGTTCATGAAAATACGCGTTTCATCGGAAACCGGAAGGCGGACCGTTGCTCTGACGGACTTCAGCCGTGCGTTTGTGAGCGGTTCCGCAATGTGCACGACGCCGTCCGCCGCCGCTTTTCCGCTGATCTGTGCGCCGCTTTCCGTTTGGATCACATACTCCAACGTGCGTTCCATCGTTTATTCCTCCTCGATTGTGAAAGATATCGTGACCGGAGCCGTTTGCTCCGTTCGGATCGTAAGCGTGCCCTCGCCGCCGTGCCCGACGGTTTTCAGATACGTGCCGGTCATGCCGCCCTCGGCGGTCGAAACGTCCGGTCCGATCAGTTCGAGATCGCCCGTCACTTCATAGCGGACCGGCAGCTGCGCGTACGGCGCAAGGTTGTTGTACTCATCCAGAATGCGCACGCGCACCGCCGCAGCGTCGTATCCGTCGCCCTCGGTGAGCACGGTATGGCTGACCCTGACCTCGGCGTGCAGCTTCTTCGACGGACGGCACAGGACGGAAGCGACAACCTTATCGCCGTTCATCGCGTCGAACCGCCAACCGCTGACCGTGCCGCCCCAGTTGCCGACATACCTGCCGTAGAGCTCCTCGCCGTCCGCATAAGTCAGATGATACTTCTTCATCGCATAGAACATCTTGAGCTTGTCTTTGAGCGGCATACGGTCGATCCCGTGGTGCGCGGCGGACAGCAGCGCATCATGCAGGCGTTCCGCCTTTTTGCCGGTGAATCCTTCTTCGCTGATCAGAAGCTGCCCGATGAGATCGTCGATGTAAAACGGCGGATGCTTTAAGCCTTTCCATTCCATCGGCTTATAAATCTTGACGAGCTTGTCGTTCTTGTACAGCGCGATCTTTTCGGCGTTCGAAAACGCGTAGATCTTGCCGATCTCGCCCGCCGGGTAATCGCCGATGTCCATCGGCGTGCCGACCTCGAGCACCGGTTTGCCGTCGCCCTGGCTCGCATACGCCGCCGCCGCGAGCTTCGGATTGCGGAACGCGTCCATGACGCCGTGGTAGCACACGCGGTCGCCCGAACCGAAGTCCTTGTGCGTTGCGTAGTCAAACATGCACCAGCCGAAGCAGCCCGCGTGCTCGCCGCTCGCCATCGCCGCATCGAGCGTGCGTGCGTGGCGCAGCGCATGCATCTGCCGCTTGCTCCACGGATCGTAGGGCTTGGTCGGGAACATGTGTCCCGAGTGTTCGGAGATCAGATAGCCGCGGCTTTCATCCGGCACGACCTCGCTCTTTTTGCGGATCGGCGCGTCATAGTCGAACGGCTTGAAATCGTTGTATGCATACACGTCTTCCAGAAAACTGCTCTTCATAAGATACCGCACGCCGGACGTCTGCCGCGACGGATCCAGAAAATGTGCCAGCTTGTTCGTTTCGGTATACAGCTTATCGTTGTCGCGGCTTTCGTTGATGCGGACGCCCCACAGCACGATCGAGGGATGGTTGCGGTTTTCGATGACCATCTCGCGCACATTATCGATCGCCTGCTTCTGCCACGCTTCGTTGCCGACGTGCTGCCAGCCCGGGATCTCCGTGAACACCAGCAGTCCCAGCTCGTCGCACGCGTCGATAAAGTACTGACTCTGCGGATAGTGCGAGGTGCGCACCGCGTTGCAGCAGAGCTCCTCCTTCAGGATGCGCGCGTCTTCGCACTGCAGCATCTTCGGCGCGGCATAACCAAGGTACGGATACGCCTGATGCCGGTCGAGCCCGCGCAAAAACGAGCGCTTGCCGTTGAGATAAAACCCGTCCGCCCTGAACTCGGCGGTGCGGAAGCCGAAGCGCACGGTCGTCTGATCCTGCGGCTGCATGTCCGCATCCAGCACGGTCGTTTCGAGCGTATAGAGGTTCGGCGTTTCATCGCTCCACGGCTTTGCGCTGTCGGCATGCAGCGTTGCATAGCAAACGGTCATGCCCTCCGGCGCTTCGACCTTCGTTTCCGATGCGGCATACACGGTTTCGGCGATGCATGCGCCGTTCCGGTCCGAAATGCGGTGGCGCACCAGCACGTCGGCGTCGCCGGAGATCGTGGTCTGCACCACGGCGGTCGAGAGATCCGGCGTATGCACGAACACGTTCGCGATGCACACCGGGTTGCGCACGTCGAGCCACGCGTCGCGGTAGAGCCCCGCGTAGGTGAGATAGTCGATCACATAGCCGAACGGCGGCACCGCGGGATTCTCCGTGGAATCGAGGCGCACCGCAACGAGGTCCGTTCCGTCGAGCCGCACGGCATCCGTGATCTCGACGCGGAACGCGGTATAGCCGGTGTGATGCGTTTTTAACGCCTGCCCGTTCACATACACGGTCGCGATGTGCGCCGCGCCGTCGAACTGCAGAAAGATCCGCTTGCCGCGCAGCGATTCGTCCAGCGCGAGCGTTCTGCGGTATCCGTATACGCCTTCATAATCCTCGGGTCCCGCATAATGCTGCGAAATGACGCGCGGATTGTGCGGCAGACGAACCGGCTCCCCGTCGCCCTCTCCGTTCCCGAACGCGTCCGACCAGATCGGTGTGAATTCCCATCCGTTTGAAATCTTCTGCATGAACCGTAACCCCCGTATGTATTCAGTATATTTTACCATAAACCCGTCAGCGCCACAAGTGCGCGCAGCAAAAAAGCGGACGGAAAATCCGTCCGCTTGGTTCGGTTTTGCTTATTCGCCGTAAATGAGGTTCTTCTCGGTCTCGGGATCGAAGAAATGCATCGCCTTGCCTTCGAAGGTGATATAAAGCTTCGCGCCCGCAACCAGCGCTTTGCGCTGTTCGGTCGAGAGGTCGATCGTCGGGATACGAACGATCCAGCGCGTGCCGTCTTCGGTGTATACGTGCAGATGCAGCTCGCTGCCCATCATTTCGTTGACCTCCAGCGTGCAGACCATCGCGCCCGGATCGTTCTCATCCGCAAGCACGATGTGCTCCGGACGTGCGCCGAGCAGGATCTCACGGCTGTCAATGCCTTTATCTGCAAGCAGGTTTGCCTTCTCGCCGGTGACTTCGATCTTCGCGCCGCACGGCGTAACGAAGTACTTGCCGCCCTCTTTGATGAGGTTCGTCCGGACGACGTTCATCTTCGGTGCGCCGATAAATTCCGCAACGAACAGGTTGTGCGGCATCTCGAACACCTCGGTCGGCGTGCCGACCTGCATGATGTAGCCGTCCTTCATGATGACGATGCGATCGCCCAGGGTCATCGCCTCGGTCTGGTCATGCGTGACGTAGATGAACGTGGTATCCAGTCTCTGACGGAGCAGGATGATCTCGGCGCGCATCTGGTTTCTGAGCTTTGCGTCGAGGTTCGAAAGCGGCTCATCCATCAAAAAGACCTTGGAGTCGCGGACCATTGCACGGCCGATCGCGACACGCTGGCGCTGTCCGCCGGACAGAGCGCGGGGCTTTCTCATCAGATACTCGGTGATGCCGAGGATCTCCGCCGCGTTGGTGACCTTTGCGTAAATCACGTCTTCCGGGACCTTCTTGAGGCGCAGGGAGAACGCGATGTTGTCGTAAACCGTCATGTGCGGATACAGCGCGTAGTTCTGGAAGACCATCGCGATGTTGCGGTCTTTGGGCTGCAGGTCGTTGACGACCTCGCCGTCGATCTCGACCGTACCGTCGCTGATCTCTTCAAGACCCGCGACCATGCGGAGCGTGGTGGATTTGCCGCAGCCGGACGGACCGACGAACACGACGAACTCCTTGTCCTTGATATCAAGGTTGAAGTCGTGTACGGCAACGACATTGTTATCGTAAACCTTTTTTACGTTTGTCAGCTTTACACTTGCCATATCATTAAACTCCTTTTTTTCACGTTAGAGTTCGGGCTTAACCCTTGACCGCGCCGCCCGTGACGCCTTCCACATAGTACCGCTGCAGGCACATGAACAGGATTACGACCGGGACCGCAACGATGACGCCGCCTGCGCAGAACATGGTATAGTTCTGGCCGGTCATCGTATCGGTTGCCAGCCAGGACTGCAAGCCGACCGCTACGTTGTATGCTGCGATACGGCCGTTGCTGATGTAACGGGCAAATACGAAGTCGCCCCAAGGGCCCATGAATGCGGTCAGGATCGTATAGATGACGATCGGCTTTGCAAGGGGCAAGATGATCTTGAAGAGCACCTGCGCTCTCGTTGCGCCGTCGATGCGCGCTGCCTCGTCCAGCGATTTCGGGATCGTATCGAAGAAGCCCTTCGATACGTAATAGCCCATGCCGGACGATGCCACGTATACGAGGATCAGGCCGGGAACGGCGTTCTCCAACGCGAGACCGAGGTCTTTCAATACCTGATACAGGATGATCATGGAGAGCATGCCGGGGAACATGCCGAGGATCAGCATGAACTGCATCATCGGCTTACGCAGTTTGAAGCGGAAACGCGAGAGCGTGTACGACATGCACAGCACGATGACCGTCTGCACCACCGCGACGACGAGTGCGATGATGAACGTGTTGAGATACCATCTCGGGAAGTCGGAGTTCCAGAGCCGGATGTAGTTGTCGAAACCGAATCTGATCTCCAGACCGGGCTTCAATGCCGCTTCCGGGTTGACGAGCAGGTAACGCGTCATACCGGTGGGATTGATACGGAAGGACTGGATCACGATGCAAACGAACGGGATCAGCCAGATCACGCTCATGGCAACCAGGATGATATAGACCACCGTATTGCTGATCCGGGATGCAGCTTTCATACCCATGTGCTGCTTCATGGAGTTTTGCTGTTTGCTCATTATTGGAAGTCCTCCTCATTCTTGACCGACGGCAGTAAGCCGTAAACGATCAGACTGATGACTGCAACCACGATGAACACCAGAATACCGATGACGGAAGCGAGATAGTACTGCGCGCCGTACGTCGGATCGCTGCCGCTCGTGGTGATCTTGAACAGCCAGGTGATCAGAAGGTCCGTGTGACCGACGGTGCCCGCCGCACCGGAGCGCAGCGCGTTGGTCGGACCGCCGCCCGTCAGGAGGTAAATGACGTTGAAGTTGTTCATGTTCCCGGTGAAGCTCGTCAGAAGGTACGGACCCGTGATGAACAGCATGTACGGGAGCGTGATCTTCGAAAACTGCTTCCAGCCGCTTGCGCCGTCGATCTTCGCGGATTCATACAGGTCCGCCGGAATGTTCATCAGAATACCGGTTGCGATCAGCATCAGATACGGGATGCCGATCCAGATATTGATGATGATGACCATGATGCGCGCCAGCGTCGGCGTGCCCCAGAAGTCGATCGCGTTTGCCGGCTGTATGATCCCGAGATCGATCAAAAAACCGTTGAACAAGCCGTTCAGCGTGAACATCTTCGACACATACAGCAGAGAAATGAACTGCGGGATCGCAATCGTCATGATGAGGATGGTTCTCCAGACCTTCTTGAGATGGATCCCCTTCTTATTGATCAGCATTGCGACGGCGATTCCGAGGAAGTAGTTGGTGAACGTCGCGAAGAACGCCCAGATCAGCGTCCAGAGCAGGATCTCGCCGAACGTTGCCGCATAGTTGACGCCGCCGACGTCCCACGAGAAGATGGTCTTGAAGTTTTCAAAGCCGACCCATGTGAACAGCTTGGTTTCATAACCGTCGTTGATCGAGCTGTAGTTGGTAAACGCGACAAGGATCATGAACACGATCGGCATGACCGTGAAGATCAGAATACCCAGCGTCGGCAGCGCCATCAGCGTCTTGTGGAACTGATCGTCCACCATCGAACGCAGGTCGTCCTTGCCGCTCTTGAGCTTCTTGCCGCTCTTGAGGATCATTTCCGCCGTCTTGTTCTGCTTCACGTTGACGCGCCACGTATAAATGACCGCGATGATGAAGAAGATCGTCAAAACGCCGTACAGCAGGATCTTAAAGGAGTTGTCGCCTTTGACCGTCGTTTCGATCTCGCCGACACCCGGAACAAGCTTCATCTCGCTGTGCGGACCGATCTTGCCGAGCGACGGAAGCATCGAAAGATAGTAGCCGCCCATCAGGATCATGTAACCGATGAAGACGACCTCAAGGAGCAGGAACAGAATGCCGCGAAGCACCTGTCCGCGCGCAATGTTGCCGAAGCCCATGACCAGGAAGGACACCTTGGTCTTCCAGTCGCCTTCGACGAATGTTTTCCAGATATCTTTGCATTCGTTCACAATGCCGAGCGCCGCATTCTTGAAGAACAGACCGATCTTCTTGATGCCGTTCCAGGTCCCGACCGGGATCCGCACAAGGCCGCGTACGAACTTATTGACCGCCTTCTCGCCCTTATCGAGCTGCAAAAACTCCGCGTCGCTGAGTTCTCTGCAAAGGCCGATCCTGTGCAGTTCTGCCTGTTCTTCCTGTGCCTGACGAACGATCCTGCCGTTGCGCACGATCGTGCGAACCAGGTTGATCACGCCGAACACGACGAGGAGCACCCCTATCACCAGGACAACGATCTGCAGAAAGCCTGTCAGCTTCACGCCGAGGCTGTCCGTGCTCTGCGTTACGGTCAACCGCAAAAGCAGCGCAACTGCCGGACAGAGCGCGCCCAACACCATCAGCAGAATCGCAGGTGCCAAACTATGTTTTCTCACTTATCATTGCACCTCCCTCTCAATAAAAGCGGCCGGAGTCAACGAAATTGACTCCGGCCGGATTCGATTCAAATGTCAGCCAAAGCCCGGATACGCTCTGGTTTGATTATTCTGCGGGAACCAGCGTGATCAGGCCGGTCGCTTCTTCAAAGTGGATTCTGTAGGTGCCGTCTGCTTCAACCACGCAGTTGTCGCCGCCTGCGACGCCGTCCTTACCGTAGTTGACATCCCAGCTTGCGCCCTGACGAACTTTGAATTCTTCGCCCGCATGCAGTTCCATTGCCTCGGTTTCGAAGACGCCTTCTTCAACCTTGGTCATCGCAAAGTCGGTGTCCCAGTTGGTGCCGCCGATCGCACCGATCGCGGACCATGCATTCAGCTCGTCTTCGCTCATGTTGAACAGAGCGTTGATCTTGCCGTAGTAGTTGTCGAGTGCCGCCTGCAGACCTGCCTCGTCGGTCGCTGCCTTGACGTCATCCGCGATAACCTTCGCGATATCCCACCAGGAACCGTGGATCTGGCCCTGCGGGATGGAGTACTCGTTCTGCTTGAGCAGTGCCGCGAGACCCGGGTTCGACTGGACCTTCTCGGACTTCTGCGCATTCAGGTTGGACGGACCCCAGGAGAGTGCATCGAAGCGCTCCATCTGGCGATCTTCGTCGGTGAGGTACTGCGCGAGCAGATGCAGCGCTGCAAGACGGTGTGCATCGTCCTGCGGCTTAACACCCATCAGCTTGCAGCCGTTGAAGGAACCGAGGTGGTATTCCTTGCCGTCCACTTCGAAGGAAGGCAGGTCGGTAACGCCCATGTTGTCGCCGAGGTAACCGAGGATCTCTTCGTATGCCCAGGTGCCGGTCACGACGATCGCTGCGCCGGAAGCAAATTCACCTGCGGAAGAAGAAGACAGTGCGAACGGAGAGTCGACCAGCTTCTTCATGCCCTTGACCGCGATGAGGCCTTCGGGGCTGTCGAACGTATCCTTGACGGAGATGAACTTGCCCGCGTCATCGGTCGTCCACTCGGAGGTGCAGCCGGTTGCAAAGAACCAGGATGCGAGGTACCATGCGGAGGTGTTGGTCTCGAACGCAAAGTACTTGTTTGCTGCTTCGCAGTCCGCGATCAGCTTCTCAAGAGAGTCAACGTCTTCCTCGGGGATGACGGTCTTGTCATAGTACATGAAGTAGCCGTTATCCGAGGTCAGCGGATACGCATACATCGTATCGCCGGAAGTTGCCGCTGCAACGACGCCTGCGTCGTTCGCCGCCTTGACGACGTTCGCAGATTCGGTGCCGAGCTTGTTCAGCGCGCCGCCCTGTACGAGGCGAGCGAACTGGTCCTGCGCAAAGCAGTACAGGTCAGCGCCTGCAGAGACATCCTGCAGCATCTGGTCCGCAGAGGTCGCTTCCGATACCGGGTTAACCGTTGCAACGAACTTGATGCCGTATTCGTTCGTGTTGTTGAAATTCTCGATCTGCTGCTTGGTCAGATCGACTGCCGCTTCACCGGTCCATACGAGGATGGAGTACTCGCCCGCCAGTTCCTGGCTGGCTTCCGGCTTCTTGCTGCCCGTGCAGGCGAACATCGCAAGAACCATTACGAGCGCGAGCATGATTGCCAGTGTTCTTTTCATTTTTCTTCCTCCTGTTCAATTTCGGTATGTTTGATACCTTTTATGAAAAGATTTCCATCATGATACCGCAAAAGGGCATTCTTCCACGGTTTCATGGTGCACCTACAATATACACAAATCGTTGCATATTGTCAATGAATTTATCCTTAAAAAGCCTTCTGCATGCATAAAAATGCCGCTGTTTTTTCAGTCCTCTGCGTTCAGCATTCCGTCGTCGATCTTGCCCCATGCACCGTTTCCAGCGCCTTCGCAGCGCACGGAAATGCCGACCGTCACGGTCTGTCCCGCCTTGACCTCGATCCCCGAAACCGACTGCGTATCCCAGTTTCCGTAGGATGTGATCTTCATCGGCGTGCGTCCGGCTTCGACGCCGTCGACCAGCGCGAAGCAGAAGATCTCCGTTTCGCCGCCGTCACCGCCCATGACCGAGATCGTGAACCGGTAGACGCCCTCGGGCAGATCGGTCACCTGCTGCGTCAGCGAGAAATCGACCGAACCCTGCTTTGCGCTCCAGAAATGCATGTGGTATGTGCCGTTTTGCGAATCGGTGACCTTATCCTCGACGTACAGCTGATCGGCGCCGCCGCGGTCCTCCGTCTGCCACGGTTCGAGCACGCCGTCCTCGAAACCGGCATTCTTAAGATAATTGAACTTGACCATCGAAACGATCGCGCGCGCCGGCAGTCCCTCCGCCGTTCCCGTAATCTCATACGTGTGCACGCCGCCCCGGTACATGGCGTCGAGATCCGCCTCGGTCACATTCCATTCGACCGGCACCGGCTTCAGCTCGTTACTCGTCATCACCGCGTCGACCGTTTCGGGCAGTTCGATCGTGCCCTTCAGATCGAATGCCAGCACCGTGTCCGCGATCGCGTCGGGCTTCGGCTCGATCTCGTTGCCGTAGCGCACGAGGTTGAAGACCTTCAGCGATTCAAGCGGCTTGCCCTGCGGATCGAACATCGCCTGATTGTCGACCGCGCAGCCGCCGTAATACTTACCCGCGTCGTCCGGATCGTAGCTGCCGCCGTAGCTCGACGCCCAGCCCGAACCGCAGGTCTCCCACTTTTCGTGGTTTTCCTCCCACGAATTCGTGCCGACCGTGATCCAGGTGCCTTCCCAGTAGCAGACGCCGATCCCGTTCTTTACGTGCGCCACCGTATCGATGACGCTGCGCACGCTGTTTGCCTGTCCCTGCACGGTGAACGGGTAATCCTTGACGATGTTGCCCGTCTCATCGGAGATCGTGTTGCCGGAAAAGTCGGAATCCGCGCCGGTATAGGCATATGAGGTTTCCATGACCATGACCTTTTTGCCGTACCGTTCGGCGATACCGTTCAGCACGTTCGCAAGGTTTTCGAGCGTGCCGTGCCAGTACGGATAGTACGAGGACGCGAACACGTCATAGTCGAGCCCGAACGCCTCAAGCTTCTCCGCGCAGCCGTCGTATGCGCCGGCGCGTTCCGGGTTCGCAAAGTGCACCGCCACGAGCGCGTTCGGATACGTTTCGCGCACCGCCTTCGAGCCGGACGCCATCAACTTGATGATCCGCTCCCAATACGTTTCGCCGCACATCGATGTGTTCGTTTCGTTGCCGAGTTGCACCATGCCGACCGCAACGCCCGCCTTCTTCATCTGCTTCAGCGAATCCTTTGTGAACTTGTACAGCGCGTCCGCCTTTTCGGAGATATCCATATCCTTCCATGCGAGCGGGACCATCTGCTTGCCGGGATCCGCCCAGAAGTCGGAATAATGGAAGTCCACGATCAGCTGCATGCCGTACTTCGTGGCGCGTTCGCCGATCGCGATCGCCTTCTCGACGTCATTGTTGCCGCCGCCGTAACCGTTGCCGTTCGCATCATACGGATGATTCCACACGCGCACGCGAATGTGCGTCACGCCGCTTTCCGCGAGCGTTTTGAACACGTCCTGCTCCTCACCCGCAAAGTTAAAATACTTCACGCCGCTCTGTTCCTCGGCGATGACGGATGACGCGTCCATACCCATAATAAACCCGTCCGGCAGGTTCTCGACCTTTTTCACATAGAGCGAACTGCCCTCGATCTTCGCGGTCGGAACCGCGTTTTCGACCTCGATCGTTTTTCCCACGCAGCCCAAAGCCATTGCCGACACAAGCAGCAAGATGATCCACCTCTTTTTCATAGTTCCCCCTTACGGCAAATTCAGAAAATGCTGTGCGACCGTGATCGCCGCATCGTCCGCGGCGCGATCGCCCGTCCCGAGATGAACGGAATCGCGATTGAAAAACAGCCAGCAGCGCTCGCCGGGCAGATAGTATACATACTTGCCCGCGATCTTCAGCCCCGTCGATTCGTCATATACCAGGATCCCATACGCCTCGCCGTCCGATTCGTAAAACGAAGCGTCCGGGAAATCCGCGGGATCGATCGGCGCGAACGAGTCAAGATACGTTTCCGCATGCGACTCCGGGATCAGATACAGATCACCGTGCAGCACCGCGTTCTGATCGAACATCAGATCCTCGAAGCAGTTGGTCGGCACACGCCGGATGCCCTCCGGCAGATCCTCCTCGAGCGCGATCGACAGTCCTCTGTCGTCGATCGACGGCAGATCCGCATACAGCACGACCTTCTTTTTGACCGGTGCGGAGAACAGCAGCGTGAAGATCCACGACCAGAACACCGCGCTGATCAGCGTCCACAGCACATATCGATACCAGTTTCGAAGAACGCTCTTAATCATCGGCATGCACCTCGTAAGCGACGATGAATCCGTACACCGTCTCGACCGTTCCCGTAAACGCGTCCGGAAGCTGTTTGGAAAGCGCCTCGGCAACGTTCAGCGTCATGTCGCGTTCCCCGATGTGCGCATGCACGCGGCGCACCGATACGCCGCGGCGGATGCGATAGAAGTCCGCCGTTTTTTCAAAGCGTCCTTCCTGCGTTTCGCGCTCGCCCTCCTCCATCGCCTGCATATGGCGGACCGTCGCTTTCGCTTCGTCGTAAACCGCATGCGAGAGAAAGATCACCGTCCAGCCGGTCAGCACCGACGCGCCGATCGTTACCGGCAGCATCACGCCCTCGTTTTTGCGCGTGACGAATGCGCACAACACGACGCAGACGATCAGCCCCGCAGCGGCGATCGCGATCATGCAGTTTCGCGTGCGCGCGGCGCGCATCTGCGCGGTTTCTTTCGCTTCTTTTCGGTATAATTCGATTCGTTCCATATACGGCAGTATAGCATAAACACGCGGGAAAGAAAAGCGTATCCTTGACAAATCCCGTGAAAAAATATACGATGATACAAAGATGTACCCGACAGGAGGATTTGTGATATGAAAGCGATTCGCACGCTTTTTGCGGCGTGTCTGATCCTTGCGCTGCTGCTCGGTTCGTTCGGCTGCGGCGGTTCGAAGGCATCCGGTTCGGAATATGCGATACAGGATCCGCTGCTCGCCTGCGACGCGCCCGCGCCCGACAACGCGCGCGTGTTCTATGAGATCTTCGTCGGTTCGTTCTCCGACTCGAACGGCGACGGCACGGGCGATCTTAAGGGCATCATCAACCGGATGGACTATCTGAACGACGGCGATCCGAACTCCGGAAAGTCGCTCGGCATCGAGGGGATCTGGCTGACGCCGATCTTTGTCTCGCGCTCCTATCACAAGTACGACGTCGCCGATTACTACACGATCGACCCGGCGTTCGGCACGCAGGAGGACCTCGACACGCTGATCCAGCTCTGCCATGAGCGCGACGTCAAGCTGATCCTCGACCTGCCGATCAATCACACGGCGCGCAACAACGACTGGTTCTCGAAGTTCACGGTCGCGCACCGCAACAACGATACGACCGATCCGTATTACGATTTCTATTCCTATTATACGAAAGGCGAGACCGTGCCCGCGGGACGCACCTTCGCGGCGCTGTCCGGCACGGATATCTTCTTTGAATGCAATTTCTCGAACGACATGCCGGAGCTGAACTTCGACAATCCGCTCGTGCGCGAGGAGCTTCTGAAGATCGCGCGCTACTACCTCGGACGCGGCGTGGACGGCTTCCGCTTTGACGCGGCGAAGTATCCGTACTTCGGCGACCACGATCCGAACGTCGATTTCTGGAAGGAATACCTCGGCACGCTGCGCAGCGAGTACCCCTCGATGTACACGGTCGCGGAAGTCTGGGACGGCGACGGCATCACCGACCGTTACTATCCCGCCACGAACTGCTTCAACTTCACGACTTCGCAGGCGGAGGGGCTGATCGCCGACACCGCCAAGGCGGGCAACGCGGGCAAGTTCACCAAGTACGTTGAGCAGTATCTCAAATCGATCGAGGGCACCAATCCGGACGCGATGTACGTGCCGTTCATCGCAAACCACGACACGGACCGCGCGGCGGGTTATCTGACCACCGCGAACGGGCACATGCAGATGGCGGCGAATCTTTACATCCTCGGTCCCGGATCGCCGTTCATCTATTACGGTGAGGAGATCGGTCTGCGCGGCTCGCGCGGCGGTGCGAACACGGACGCCAACCGCCGTCTTGCCATGCTGTGGGGAGACGACGACACGGTGCAGGATCCGGTCGGAACGACCTATTCCGCAAGCAATCAGATCCAAAACGGTGTAAGCGTGCAGAAAACCGACAAGGACAGCCTCTACACCTACTATAAAAAGCTGATCATGATCCGCAAGGCGAACCCCGCGATCGCGCGCGGCGAATACCGTTCCGTCTCCGTCGACGGCAGCAAGGTCGGCGGATTCGTCTCAACCTACAACGGCACGACCGTGCTCGTGCTGCACAATCCCGGCGGCTCTGCGCAGACGGTCGACATTTCGCAGTTCGGCGACTTCTCCGTGCTGCGCGCCGCGATCGGCGTTGAAGATGCGACGCTGTCCGGCACGATGCTGACGCTCGGTTCGCAGACCAGCGCCGTCCTCGGATAAATCCAAAAACAATACGGACCGCTGTTCATACAGCGGTCCTTCTTTTGTTCCGTTTATTCCTCTGCGAGCAGATAGATGATGTCGCTGACCGCGCGGTTTGTGTTGCTCGGCGTGTTGACGATCGCGCCGTTCCAGTACATCTGCGCCGACGCGCCGCCGTCGAGGTTGTACGCTGCGACGCAGCCGAGGTCGTGCATCAGAATGCTCAGATTGTTGAGTGAGATGCCGAACGATTCCCCTCTGCCGTCCACGACCACAAAACAGTAATGCCCCGGCTCGAAGTACCCGATCGCCGCGCGCGGATTCGGATATGCAAGGCGGTGATAGATCGTCATCGGCTCGCCGTTTTCATCGAGCAGAGCGGGACCGAAGCTCCAGACCTGCCACGGATCGGCGTCGAGGATGTCCTTCACCGAATAGGTGCCCCACTTTTTGGTCTCCATCCGTCCGTCGCGATACAGAACGCACAGATCCATCGCCGGCGTCAGCTTGTCGCGATACGTTTCGCCGTTTCGCACCAGAATACAGCTGCTCAGGTTCACGTAGGTATCGCCGGTCATTGCGAGCAGCGCGTTCACGCTCTCGGCGATCTCGGCCGGGGTGCGCTCATACCCGTTTTTGAAGCTCTCAAATGCCGGTGCCGTGCGGATCGATGTGACATCCTGTACATAGATGTCCGCAACGTAGTAGATCACGTTAAACCCGGCATACCGCTCCGGCTCGACGCAGCGCCTGACCTCGATCCCGACGCCGCTGCTGCGGTATCCGGTCTCTGTGAGCTCCGGCGTATCGGAGAACCGGTCCGGGAATCTGCCGCCGCACAGCCCGGAAGGCGTCGGCGACGGGGACGGCGTGGCGGTCGGCGCAGGCGTCGGCGTGTCGGTCGGGACCGGCGTCGGCGTGGCGGTCGGCGCGGGCGTGACCGTCGGCTCCGGCGCAGCGATCTGCGTCTCCGGCTGCGGCGACGCGCTGCATGCGCAGAACAGCAGCGCAAACAGCACTGCGATCCATCGTTTCATAAAAACCTCACGTTCGTTTACTGATTTATTTATAAGAAAAAGATGTGTCTGTTTTGCGAATAAGTTGTATTCGAATTGTAAATCTTGCATAAACCGCCGTTCTGATCATACACTATGCGTATGAAAACGAAGAACAGTATCCGTCTCTCTTATCTCCTCTGGGCGCTGCTCCCGCTTGCGGTCGGCGGGCTTTCCGCACTTTTGTCGATGAACGGCATGAAGGAAAACGAACTCCTTCCCCAGCCCGCGCTGCAGCCGCCCGGATGGGCGTTTTCGCTTGCGTGGGCGATCCTGTATCTTTTGATGGGGATCGGCGCGGGGCTTGTGCAAAACGCCGAACCGCGCGGACGGAAGGACGCGCTCGTGCCGTTTTTCGCGCAGCTTGCGCTGAACTTCATCTGGTCGCCGCTCTTCTTTGTATGGAAACTGCGCCTTGCCGCCTTCTTTGTACTGCTCGGCATGCTCGGCGCGGCGGTTTGGATGACGGTATCGTTTTACCGCGTGCGAAAATCGGCCGGATATCTGCAGATCCCGTATCTGCTCTGGCTTTGCTTCGCGGGTTATCTGAACCTCGCTTCCTATCTGCTCAACGGCTGAGGACCTCCGGGTCCTTTTTTCGTTCGGCGCATTGTGCCGCGTGCGTATTTGTGCTATCATGAAAACAGAACGGAAAAGGAGGTCCCTATGAACACAAAAGCTTTGAAACAGATTTTCACGGACACCGATTTTGTGCATCGCAGCGGCACGCCCGAGGAGCTTCGGGTCGCCGAATACCTGAAAGCGCGCTGTGAAGCGTTGGGCGCGGCCGCGCGCATCGAGGCGTTCCCCGTTCCGATGGCGGAAATCGAAGAAACGCACGTGTTTGCGGACGGCAAAGAAATCCCCGCGAAGGGCTTTTTCTGCTGCGGCAGCGGCGAGGTCGAAGGCGAGCTGTACTACATGCCGTCGCAGGATCGCGTTTCCGTCGCCGGCGCAAAGGACAAGATCGTGCTGATGGACACGAGCGGCATCGGCTTTTTCGGGTATCAGGACCTGATGAAGGCCGGCGCGAAGGGCATTTTGTTCCAGTACGGCGACCTGCACAACGGCAACCGCGACATCGACGAACGCGATTTGCGCGCCGCGGTGGTCGGCGAACAGCAAAAGGTGCTGTGCGCCATGCTGCACGTTTCCGCGGCGGTCGCGCTCGTCAAGAACAAGACGAAGCGCGTGCGCATTCAGATCAAACAGCGCGAGTACGACGGCGAATCGCATAATGTGATCGCCGAGATCCCCGGCAAAACCGATGAATGGATCACGCTGTCCGCGCACTATGATACGACTGCGCTGTCCCACGGCTCGTACGACAACATGACCGGCTGCGTCGGCATCCTCGGCGTACTGGAAGCGCTGAAGAACAAGCCCTTAAACTACGGACTTCGGCTCGTGTTCTGCGGCAGCGAGGAGCGCGGACTTTTAGGCTCCAAAGCGTACGTCAGAGATCACGAAGCGGAGCTTAATCGGATCGCGTTGAACGTCAACCTCGATATGATCGGCACGATCATGGGCAAGTTTATTGCGCGCGTCTCCGCCGAGGAAGCGCTCGCGCACTACATCACCTATATGGGCGCGGAGCTCGGCTTCCCGGTGAGCGCAAAGACCGGTGTGTATTCGAGCGACTCCACGCCGTTCGCCGACAAGGGCGTCCCCGCGCTTTCGTTTGCGCGGCTCGCGAACGACAGCGTCGCGCCGATCCATTGCCGCTTCGACCGTCCCGATGTGCTGTCGATGGAACAGCTGCAGAAGGACATTGCGTTTATCGCCGAATTCACGCGCCGCATGGCGATGTCCGCCGTCTGTCCGGTCGGCCGCGACATCCCCGATTCGGTCAAAAAAGAGCTCGACGAATACCTGTTCCGCAAGCGCAGAGACTGAATTCGCCCTTCCCGGTGTCAAGAGAGCTGACCCTTGACATCTGCGGCAATTCTTTTTATACAAATCGATCCCGGAGTTTTGCTCCGGGATCTTTTTTCATGCGTATTTCTTTTCGATCGGCAGCCAGATTTCGCACCAGTGCGAATTGTTGACCGCTTCGTTTCCGTCCTCGAACGGCCAGTGGATCACGTTGATTTCCGGCGCGTTGCGAAGCTCGTAGCCGGACGACGGCAGCCATTCCGTCACGAGACGTTTTCTGAGACCGTCGACCAGATTTGTCGGGAACTTGCAGCGTTCCGTTTCGCAGACCACGTACAGTCCTTCCGGTATGGAGAGATGCTCAAACCGCTTTGCAAATTCGCCGAGATCCTCGTCAAAGTCCTTGAGCGCCCAATGCGGCAGCTTTGCCGCGAAATAGAAGTCATACCCGTCTTCGTCAAAGTTTGTGAGCACGGCATACGTGATCTCGTGCTCCCGGCTCATTCCCTCCAGCACGTACTGCTCCAGCCGCGTATCGCAGGCAAAATAATGGTCCTGATCCTGCTTTTCGTTCGGATCGCCGGTAAAGCGGCGTTTGAATCCGGTCAGCAGCATGTCCGGTTTCGTTTCGATCCTGTAATCCATCATGTTTCCTCCTTCAAAATGCAGATTGATCGTCAGGGGAGAAAACGACCTGAGCCGAACCCCGTCCATGCGTGCCAAAGAAGGCGTGACCCCGTGGAATCTCTGGAATGCTCTTGCGAAGCTGTCGGGGCTGTCGTAGCCGTATTTGTATGCGACGTCGATGACCCGCGCCTTGCCCTCTGCAAGCTCTGCGCCCGCTGCGGATAACCGTCTGTTACGAACGTACTCCCCGAGCGTATATCCGCAAAGGATGCTGAATACGCGCTGAAAATGGAATGCGGAAGAATAGCTTTCCCCCGCAATGTTTTCCGGATCCAGATCCTCGGTCAGGTGCGCTTCGATATAATCGATTGCTCTCTGTATTGCTTCGATCCATTCCATGGTTTTTTCCTCCCGACGCACGTATCATACACGATCTTTGCGCCGTTTGTCCCGACTTTTTCTGCGTTTATCTGTCGGCATTCGGAAACGATCCCGGAGTTTCCCCCGGGATCGCTGTGGTTTTGGGTGTTTATTTTGCCGCTTTCGCCGCGCGGATGGATTCGATCAGCTCCGGAACGACCTTGAAGAGGTCGCCGACGATGCCATAGTCCGCGCATTCGAAGATCGGGGCGGTCTCGTTCTTGTTGACCGCGATGATGCATTCGGATTCCTGCATGCCCGCCTTGTGCTGGATCGCGCCGGAGATGCCGAGCGCGACGTACACTTTGGGATGCACGGTCTTGCCGGTCTGGCCGACCTGATGATCCGCGCCGATCCAACCGGCGTCCACGCAGGCACGGGATGCGCCGACCACACCGCCGAGCTCGTTTGCCAGCTCTTCGGCAAGCGCCAGACCCTTTTCGACGTCCTTCGAAATACCGCGGCCGACGGAAACGATGAAGTCCGCACCGATCAGATCGACGAGCTTCTTCGCCGCCTTGACGACCTCGACCACCTCGGTCTTGATATCCTCGGGCTTCAGTTCGAAGTCCGGATGCAGGATCTCAACCTCGCGCGGGTTTTCACGTTTTTTCATGACGCCCGGACGGACCGTCGCCATTGCGGGACGGAAGCGCGGGCAGATGATGGACGCCATCAGGTGACCGCCGAACGCCGGACGGGTCATCTTCAGATCTCTCGCGACGGAGTGATCCGCACCCGCGAGACGGACGCTCTTGGTGCGCTCGATGCGCTCCGGCGGAAGCGTCGATGCTTCACGAAGGAAGTTCTGGTAGTTTTCGAGGTCGATATCGAGGTGCGTGCAGTCTGCGCAAAGACCGGTGTGCAGTCTCGCCGCGCAGCGCGGAGCGAGGTCTCTGCCGATCGTGGATGCGCCGAACAGCAGGATTTCCGGCTTGAACGCTTCGACCGCGTCCGCGATGACCTTGGTATATGCATCGGTGGTGAACACCTTCAGAAGCGGACTGTTGTACACGTATACTTTGTCCGCGCCGTAGGTGCCGAGTTCCTTTGCAATGCCGTCGACGTTGTCGCCGAGGAGGATACCGCAAAGCTCCACGCCGAGCTCGTCGGCAAGCTTGCGTCCCTCGGAGATGAGTTCGAAGGTGGTCGGCATCATCACGCCTTCGCGCTGTTCGCAGAAGACCCAAACGTTCTTGAAGGCTTCGATTTCGCTGGAGTTAAACATGATTCCGTTCCCCCTTCCTTAAATGATGTGCTTCGCGGCCAGGATGCCCGCGAGCTGATCGGTCGTTTCTTTGCCGTCGCCTTGCAGCATTTGACCCGCGCCCTTTTGCGGCGGTGTAAAGGAAGTCAGGATGTTCGTGGGGGAGCCCGCAAGACCGATGGTGGATTTATCGATCAGGGGGTGATCCTTTAAGGTGTCATAAGTCATCACCGTGACGTCCTTCTGATAGCAGTCGAAGATGCCCGCAATGTTCATATAGCGCGGCGTGTTCAGCTCCTTGATGCAGGTAATCATGCACGGCGTCTGGACCTTGACCGTCATGTAGCCGTCCTCGAGGATGCGCTTGACGGTCAGCGTATTGCCGTCCTTTTTGATCTCGCCCGCATAGGTGACCTGCGGCAGATGCAGCTTTTCCGCGATCTGCGGACCGACCTGCGCGGTGTCGCCGTCGATCGCCTGACGTCCCGCAAGGATGATGTCCTCGGGTTCGACGCCGTAGGTGTCGATCGCCGCCGCGATGATCTGGCTTGTCGCATAGGTGTCGGAACCGCCGAACTCGCGCGCGGTGATCAGCACGCCCTCGTCCACGCCCATCGCCATGAGCTCGCGGAGCATGCCCTCTGCGGGCGGCGGTCCCATCGTGAACGCAACGACCTTGCAGCCGAGCTCATCTTTCAGCGTCAGCGCCGCTTCGACCGCGTTCATATCGTCGGGGTTGATGATCGTCTGCATGGAGGCGCGATCGAGCGTGCCGTCCGGATTGACCGCGACGGTGCCGGAGGTATCGGGAACCTGCTTTACGGTAACAAAAATCTTCATGTTCTCTGCCCTCCTTTACTTCACGCCGAGGTTTGCCGCGATGACCATGCGCTGGACCTCGCTCGTGCCCTCGTAGATCTCGGTGATCTTCGCGTCGCGCATCATGCGCTCCACGGGATATTCACGGGTATAGCCGTATCCGCCGAACAGCTGCACGGCTCTGCGCGTCACGTCGGACGCGGCTTCCGCGGCGAACAGCTTTGCCATTGCCGCTTCCATGCTGCAGCGCTCATGCGCCTGCTTCTTCAGCGCGGCGTTGTACACAAGGAACTGTGCCGCCTGCATGCGGGTGTGCATATCGGCAATCTGGAACTGCGTGTTCTGGAACGCGGAGATGCGGCGTTTGAACTGCACGCGCTCGCCCGTGTACTTGATCGCTTCCTGCACTGCGCCTTCGCCGATGCCCAGCGCCTGCGCTGCGATGCCGATGCGGCCGCCGTCCAGCGTCTGCATGGCGATCTTGAAGCCCGCGCCTTCCTTGCCCAAGAGGTTCTCTTTCGGGACGATGCAGTCTTCGAAGATCAGATCGCACGTCGAGCTGCCGCGGATACCCATCTTCTTTTCATGCTTGCCCTGCGAGAAGCCCTTGAAGCCCTTTTCCACGATGAACGCGGAGATGCCGCGGTTGCCCATCTTCGGATCGGTCATGGCGAACACGACGAACGTATCTGCAACGCTGCCGTTGGTGATAAAGCACTTCGAACCGTTCAGCACATAGTGATCGCCGTCCAATACCGCGGTGGTCTGCTGACCGGACGCGTCGGTACCGGCGTTCGGCTCGGTCAGTCCGAATGCGCCGAGCTTACGTCCGCTGCACAGATCGGGCAGGTATTTGCGCTTCTGTTCCTCGGTGCCGTGCTCGAAGATCGGTGCGCAGCACAGCGAGGTATGCGCGGACACGATGACCGCGGTGGTGCCGCAGACCTTGGCGAGCTCTTCGACGGTGATCGCATAACTCAATACGTCGCCGCCCGCGCCGCCGTACTCTTTGGGGAAGTAGATGCCCATCATGCCGAGCTTTGCCATCTTTTCGACGGTCTCCATGGGGAAGCGTTCTTCCTCATCGATCTCCGCCGCCAGCGGCTTCACTTCGTTTTCTGCAAATTCGCGCACCATTTTGCGAACCAGCAGCTGTTCTTTCGTCAGACGGAAGTCCATTCTGTTTCTCCTTTATTATTTGTTGTACTGGAAGAAGCCCTCGCCGGTCTTGATGCCGAGCTTGCCTGCACGGACCATTTTGCGGATCAGCACGTTTGCGCGATATTTCGGATCGTGCGTTTCGTTATACAGAACATCCATGATGTTGAGGACGACGTCCCAGCCGATCAGATCGCCGAGATGCAGCGGTCCCATCGGATGGTTGCAGCCGAGCTGCATCGCGATGTCGATGTCCTCTGCGGAAGCAACGCCTTCCTGCAGCACGCACACGCCCTCGTTGCAGTACGGAATCAGGATCTTGTTGACCACGAAGCCCGGCGCTTCGTTGACGACGACCGGCGTCTTGCCGATCTCGACGCAGAGGTTCTTCGTCCACTCGATCAGTTCGGTCGGCGTATTTGCGCCTGCAATGACCTCGACGAGCTTCATCGCGGGAACCGGATTGAAGAAATGCATGCCCACCATCGGATGCATCAGGCCCTTTGCCATTTCGGTGATCGACAGGGACGAGGTGTTGGTCGCAAAGACGGTTTCTTCCTTGCAGAGCGTGTCGAGGCGCTGCAGAAGTTCCTTCTTGACCGCCATGTTCTCCGCCACGCACTCGATCACGAGGTCCGCGTCGGCCGCCGCCGCGACTTCGTCCACAACGATACGGCTCATCAGATCGTCCGCCGCTTCCTGCGTCATCTTGCCTCTTGCAACGCGCTTATTGAGCGAAGCTGCCAGCTTGTCCTTGTGGCGCTGCGCGCTCTCCACGCTGGTCGCATACAGCAGAGCCGTATGACCGTTTGCCGAAAAGACCTGCGCGATCCCGCTGCCCATCGTTCCTGCACCGAAAATTGCAACTTTCATATTGATTCCTCCTGCATGTTTTTAGATGTGAATCGGGTTTCCCCGCGATTACCGGTTCTGATACGGCTCGTGCCTGCGTTTTTCCAGAAACGCATGCATGCCTTCCTTTTGGTCTTCCGTGCCGAAGCAGCTGCCGAACAGCGTTTCTTCGAGCGCGATCGCCTCATCCATCGGAAGCTCCAGCCCCTCGTCGATCGCCTTTTTGCAGGCGCGTACCGCGATCGGCGCATTCGCTGCGATCGTCTCCGCAAGCTTCAGCGCCGCAGCCGGCAGTTCCTCCGCGGGATACACCGCATTGACCAGTCCGATGCGCAGCGCTTCATCCGCCTTGATGTTCTTTGCGGAATAGATCAGCTGCTTTGCCATGCCGGGTCCGATCAGCCGTGCCAGCCTCTGTGTGCCGCCGAAACCCGGCGTGATGCCGAGTCCCGTTTCGGGCTGTCCGAACACCGCGGTGTCCGAGCAGATGCGGATATCGCATGCCATCGAAAGCTCGCATCCGCCGCCGAGCGCATAGCCGTTGACCGCCGCGATCGTGGGGATCGGCAGCGTTTCGAGCTTACGGAACACGTCGTTGCCTTTTTTGCCGAACGCCGTGCCTTCTTCCGGGTTGAGCTCCGACATCTCGCCGATGTCCGCGCCGGCGACGAACGCCTTTTCGCCGCTTCCGGTCAGGATCAGCACGCGGATTTCTTTGTCTTTGCAAACCGCATCGAGCAGCGCATCGAGCTCGTCGAGCACCGATGAATTCAGTGCGTTCAGCGCTTTCGGCCGATCGATCGACGCGATCGCAACATTGCCCTTCTTTTCCAGTAAAACCTGTGCCATACGCCATCTCCTTCTGTTTCGACCGGCGACTCGACCGACCGTACATACCTTAAATAATTATAATACTTTCCTGTATAATTCGCAAGGTCTATTCCGGTTTTCGCGCGAAACTTTACATTGCGCAAAACCGGCGGCTGTGCTACAATAGCGTGCGGAGCGTCGGGTATGACGCAGGAGGTTGCTGTGGAACGGAATACGCATGACGCAAAACGAATCGCGGGGCACATCTTTGCTCTATTTTCCGTCGCCGTATGGGGAAGCTGCTATGTGCTGACCAAGAACCTGCTTGCGGTGGGCTTTACCGCCCTGCAGATCACGCCGATCCGCATGGCGCTTGCATACGTTGTCCTGCTTTTGATGCGCCCGAAGTTTCGGAAACTGCCCCTGAAGGACGAACTGATCTTTGTGCTGATCGGATTGTTCGGCGGCAGCGTGTACTTCTGGCTGCAGAACACGGCTTTGACGCAAACCTTTGCCGCAAACGTCAGCATCATCGTCTGCCTCTCGCCGATCTTTACGGCGCTGTTCGCATGGGCGGCAAGCCGCGGCCGCGAACGGATCGGCAGTTTTCTGATCATCGGCTCGCTGATCGCGATCGTCGGCGTGGTGCTCGTCGTGTTAAACGGTTCTTTGAACTTTCATCTGAGTCCCAAAGGCGACCTGCTGGCGCTTGCCGCCGGCATTTCATGGGCGGTCTATTCGATCCTGATCAAGCGGTACACCGACACGATGGACGGCTTTCTCGTCACGCGGCGCGTGATGTTCTGGGCGTTCGTCACCGCCGTGCCGCTGATGCTGCTGCACGACGGCATGCCGGATCTTGCGCCGCTGTTCACGCAGCCGAAAGTGCTGTTAAGCTGGCTGTTTCTCGGGATCCTGGGCAACGCGATCTGCTTCGCGCTCTGGAATATCGCGTTCAAAGAGCTCTCGGCGTGGTGGTGACCAACAACTACCTTTACGCCTCGCCGTTTGTCACGCTGATCGTGGGGTGGCTCCTTTTGGGCGAGCCGATCTCGTGGATGGGCATACTCGGCGCGGTGCTGATCACGATCGGCGTCATTCTTGCGCAGCACAAGCCGAAGGAGCGCGCCGTATGAGTGTCGTTTCCCTTGTACCCATGACGGCACAGATGTATCACGCATATTACCGCGAATATCAAAACGACCCCGATCTGTTTCTCGATCGAAGCCGCTGACAGAGCAGCGCCGCTGCCGGTCACAATGCACAAAAAGCCCGATCCTGCGATCGGGCTTTTGCGTTTTGGGAATCAGTCTACCATGCTCTTGAGGTTCTCCGCGACGGTGATCGGAGCGGCGGTCGCTGCCTGCACCTGTTCAACGGTGAATTCGGGGTTGATCTCGGTCATCACAAGGCCCTTGTCGGTGACTTCGAGCACGCACATTTCGGTGATGATCTTCTTGACGCAGTGCGACGCGGTCAGCGGCAGACGGCACTTTTCGAAGATCTTCGGGTTGCCCTTTGCGGTGTGCTCCATGCACACGATGCAGTTGCGCGCGCCGACGCAAAGGTCCATCGCGCCGCCCATGCCGGGCATACGCTTGCCGGGGATGATCCAGTTTGCGAGGTTGCCCTCCTGATCGACTTCCAGCGCGCCGAGGAAACACGCGTCGACGTGTCCGCCGCGGATCAGACCGAAGTTGGTTGCGGAATCGATAAAGCCGCCGCCGAATGCCACGGATGCGGGATTGCCGCCCGCGTCGACAACATGGTACGGATCGTAGTTCGCGTCGCCCTCTTTGGGCGTCGCGCCTGCGCCGACGATGCCGAGCTCCGCATGGATCACAAGGTCAACACCTTCGGGAAGGAAGCTCGGGATCATGGTCGGCAGACCGATGCCGAGGTTTACAACGTCGCCGTCCTTCAGTTCTTTCGCACAGCGCTTTGCGATGAAGGCTTTGATTTCAGCTTTATCCATTATTTTTTCTCTCCTTCCACGATGTAGTCGACGGTCATGCCGTAGGTGTGGATGTTTTCGGGTTCGATCTCACCGATGGGCACGAGATATTCGCACTCCGCGATGACGGTGTCCGCCGCGGTCGCCATGACGGTATTGAAGTTGCGCATGGTGCCCTTGTACCAGCAGTTGCCCGCCTCGTCGCACTTGTAGGTGCCGAGCAGCGCGAAGTCCGCATGGATCGGAGCCATCAGCAGGTATTCCCTGCCGTTGATCGTCTGCTTGCCGAGGAACAGCGGGCTCTGCTCGATCAGCGTGTCGTTGCCGACCGGCGTGAGAACGCCGCCGAGACCCGCGCCGCCCGCGCGGATGCACTCCGCCATCGTTCCCTGCGGGATCAGGTTGACTTCCAGCGTGCCTGCGTTCATCTGTTCGCCGACTTCGGGCGTCATGCCGACGTGCGTCGCGATCACGCGCTTGACCTGGTGGTTATGAATGAGTTCCGCGATGCCGAAGAATTCTTCGCCCATGGGACCGACTGCTCTGCCCATGTCGTTTGCGATCAGCGTAAGGTCCTTGGTGCCGAGTTTGACGAGTTCCTTGACGATGGCAAGCGCCTGTCCGCAGCCCAAGAATCCGCCGCACATAACGGTCGCGCCGTCGGGAATCAATTTCGCCGCCTCAGAGGCAGTGAGTACCGGTTTCTTTGCCATTGAATGTTCCTCCTTCTGATATTCGTATCCTGTGCGGCTTATTTCATGCCGCGTTTGACCATTTCCGTGACGACGAAGCTTGCGACGTCGTCGCCGTACGTGCCTGCGCCGAAGCCGGCGTCAAAGCCGAGCTCCTTCGCAAGTTCATGCGTGATGCGCGGTCCGCCGCAAACCACGACGAAGCGATCGCGCAGTCCTTCCGCTTCCAGAAGCTCGATGAGGTTGGTGAGGTTCTGAATGTGAATGTCCTTTTGCGTGACCGTCTGCGAAACGAGCAGCGCGTCGGCGTTGACCTCGAGCGCCTTTTTGATCAGGTCCTCGTTCGGAACCTGCGAACCGAGGTTGTACGCCTCGATCATTTCGTAACGCTCCACGCCGTAGTGTCCCGCAAAGCCCTTGCGGTTCATGATCGCGTCGATGCCGACGGTATGCGCATCGGTGCCGGTGCTGGCGCCCACCATGACGACCTTCCTGCCGATGTGCTCGCGGATATAGTCGTTGGTCTCCTCCATGCTCATGACGTCGCTTTCGACGGTGATGACATGGATGTCCTCGTAATTGACCGAATGCACGCAGCTGCCGTAGACCACGTAGAACGTGAACTCCTTGTCGAGCGGCGCGTGATACGTCACGTTCGGCTCGTCGAGACCCATCTTTTTCGCGATCTGGCGCGCCGCCTCAACGCCGCGCTCGTCGTCCTTGACCGGCAGCGTGAAGCTCATCTGCACCTTGCCGTCGTTCATCGTGTCGCCGTAGGGCTTCAGATGCGTAAGATCGAGCGTCGTATCGAAGTCGATCTTATGGGTGTTGTACAGTCCGCTGCTCATTGCGCCACCTTGCCTTTCATGACCTCGATGAACGGGTTGAAATACGCGTCATCCTTGATGACGACGCCGTTCAGACCTTTGCCGCCGTCCTTCGGACGCTTGACGTCCGCGAAGATGCCGCGTTCGAGCGTCGTGAACAGTCCGAGCGATTCGATCTCCTTTAAGAGATCGGTCGCCTTGGTCAGAACCTCGTTCGCGCGATTGCGGATGATGCCGCCCTCTTTGAACGTCAGTTCGGAGCCCAGATCCTTCATCGTGCGGAAGATGTACTGCGCATTTTCAATCGACAGCGCGCGGTCCGACATGAACGGCGTGTGGATCGCCTCGGTCATCATGCCGAGAAGGTGCAGTTTCTGGTTCGTGAGGATCGTCACCATATTGAACAGTGCGTCCTGAATGTGTCCGCGGAAGATGTTGCCGGTCATGTACTTGGTCGGCGGCATGTACTTCAGCGGCGCCTTCGGGAAGATCTCGCGCGCCATCTGCGCCTGCGCAAGCTCATAAAGGAACGTGTTCTCGACCGACGGGTCCATTTCGAACGCGTGTCCGAGACCCATCTGTTCCTCGCGCATGCCCGCGCACTTTGCGAACGCTTCGTTCAAAAACTGCGAAGCGAGCACCGTATGCGCGGATGTGATCGCGTCGTCGGTCGTGAGGTAGTTATCCTCGCCGGTGTTGATGATGACGCCCGCGTATCCGTTGATGATGCGGGAGAAATACTGGTCGACGATCGTGCGCTGCATGTTGATGTCGCGGAACAGAATGCCGTACAGCGCGTCGTTCAGCATGACGTCGAGCCGTTCCAGCGCGCCCATCGCCGCGATCTCGGGCATGCACAGACCCGAGCAGTAGTTGCACAGACGGATGTACCGGTGCTGTTCCTCGCCGACCTCATCCAGCGCGGCGCGCATCAGCCGGAAATTCTCCTGCGTTGCGTAGGTGCCGCCGAAGCCCTCGGTCGTCGCGCCGTACGGAACATAGTCCAGGAGCGACTGACCCGTCGTGCGGATGACGGCGATGATGTCCGCGCCCTGCTTGGCGCCGGCCTTCGCCTGGATGATGTCTTCATAAATGTTGCCGGTCGCAACGATGATGTACAGATACGGACCTTCCTTGTCGCCGAAACGGTCGAGGTATTCGTTGCGCTGTCTGACGTTTGCATTGATACGCGCCATCGACGCGTCGATGTACGGCTGCAGCGCCTCGCGGATCTCCGCTTCCGTATGCGAAGGGAGCTTGGTCAAATCGAGTTCGCCGCGGTCGATCGCCTCCGCAACGCCCTGCGGATCCTTGCCCGTTTCCAAAATGGCGCTGCCGATCACCCATGCGGCGCCGAGCGGCAGCAGCGCGTTTTCGGTCAGCGTATCCACCACCACGTTCGGCATGGGGACGTCCATATCGTTGACGCCGTCGATGCCCAAAAGGCGACAGACGGTGCGCTCCACGGTAACGGTGGTGTGCCGGTCGATGAAACGCTGTACGTCGCTCGCTACATGCGCGGCGCTCGCGCGCGCTTCGTTGACCAGATCAAAGTTCAGGCCGAGTTTGCTTTCCATAGATTCTCCTCAGTGTTTGACGTGCCGTTCGTTGCGCAAAAGCTTCGTCGGCTCCAGATAATGCTGCTGCGTACCCTCGGCAACATAGGCGACGCCGGTCTTTTCGATCTTCTTCTTGCCGGTGCAGACGTCGCAATGGCAGTTCTGCACATAGTGTTCCGGCTCGGTATAGGACGTGATGACGCCCTCGAAGTTTCTCAGAATGACCTTTCTCGGCGTCTGCGAGATCAGATACGTCGGCATGACGGGCGTCTTGCCGCCGCCGCCCGGCGCGTCGACGACGAACGTCGGGACGCAGTAGCCGGACGTATGTCCGCGCAGCGCTTCCATGATCTCGATGCCCTTACTGACCGGCGTGCGGAAATGCGAAAGACCGAGCGACGGGTCGCAGGCATAGATATAGTACGGACGCACGCGCATCTTGACGAGTCCGTGCACGAGCTCCATCATGACGTGGCTGCAGTCGTTAATCCCGGCAAGCAGCACGCTCTGGTTGCCCAGCGGAATGCCCGCGTCCGCGAGCATGGCGCACGCCTTCGCCGATTCGGGCGTGAACTCCTTCGGCGTGTTGAAGTGCGTGTTGACCCAGATGGGATGGTACTTTTTGAGCATATTGACAAGCTCCGGCGTGATACGCTGCGGGCAAACGACCGGCGTGCGCGAACCGAGGCGGATGATCTCGACATGCGGGATCGCGCGAAGCTTCTGAATGATGTCCTCCAAAAGCGCGTCGCTCACCATCAGCGCGTCGCCGCCCGAAAGCAGCACGTCGCGCACTTCGGGATGGTTGCGGACGTATTCGATGCCCTGTTCGATCTGCGCTCTCGGTACGCCGCAGTCGTTCTGCCCCGCAAAGCGGCGGCGCGTGCAGTGACGGCAGTACATGGAGCACATATCGGTGATGAGGAACAGTACGCGGTCCGGATAGCGGTGCGTGAGACCCGGCGTCGGGGAATCGGTGTCCTCGCGCAGCGGATCGGCGTTCTCGTAGTCGGCGTAGTCGAGCTCCTCGGCGCGCGGGATCGCCATCTTGCGGATCGGATCGTACGGATCGTCGAGATCGATCAGCGAGAGATAGTACGGTGTGATCGCCATGCGGAGTTTGCCGAGCGTCTTTTTGATGCCCTCCTCCTCTTCGGGGGTCAGCGTCATGATCTTTTTGAGATCGTCAAGCGTTTCGGCGCGGTTCTTGACCTGCCAATGCCAGTCGTTCCAAAGCTCTTCCGGAACGTCGGCAAAAAGACCGTTACGGGTTTTCATAGATTTCCTCCTGTAGTCGGATTGAAAAGGAAGCAAGAGCAGGCGGTTTCCCTGCTCTTGCATGAATCATCAGCAGTATTTTTCGTCAAAGAGCTTGCGGAGCTTCTCGTTCTCGCGCAGCACGTTGAGCGTGATCTCGGCGTGATTCTTGGTGTAGCCGTTGCCGACGATCATGGTGACGTCCTTGCCGACGCCCTCCGCGCCGAGCGCCGCTTTCGTGAACGAGGTCGCCATCGAGAAGAAGTATACGAGACCGTCGTCGCGCACCGGCAGGATCGCGCTCATCTCGCAGGACTCGATGTTGACGCAGCAGATGGAGATGTCGTATTCCTTGCCGCCGTTGACTTCGAGCGCCTTTTCGAGCACTTCGACCGGCTTGGTGCAGTCCGCCACGATGACGTCAGTGTAAACGCCGAGCTCGATCAGCGCCGGGACCTGCTTCGGGTTCCTGACAACGCCGACGACCTTGCCGTTCGGTCCGACCTTTTTCAGCGCTTCCCAGCCGCAGAGCACGCCGCTCTTGCCGTTTGCGCCGAGGATCAGCACGGAATCGCCCTCTTTGGGGAGCTTTCTTGCCTGTGCGGGCGCGCCTGCCACGTCGAGCGCCGCAAGCGCAAGCGCTTCGGACATATCCTCGGGGAGCTTTGCGTAGATCGCGGATTCAAACAGCACCGCCTGACCGTCGATGTCGACGCGGTCGATGTCCTTATGGATCGCCTTGATGCGGTCGATCTTCAGCGGGGTCATGGACAGCGAAACGAGGGATGCGATCTTGTCGCCGACCTTGAGGTCGAAATCGGGCTTCTTCAGCAGGTCGTCGCCGATGTAGGCGACCTTGCCGATGAACATGCCGCCGGAACCGGTGACCGGGTTCTGCTGCTTGCCGCGCTCCGCCACGATGCCGAGGATCATTTCGCCGATCTTCTGTTCGTCGCCGCCGCACGCTTCTTCGATCTGCGTGAACGACGCGGAGTCGATGTTCAGAGAGATGACGTCGCAGATGATCTCGTTGCTGTAACGCTTGGTCATGTCGTTGTCGATCTTCCATGCCGCCTGGGTCAGAACGCCCTTCGGCTCGATGACGCGGTGGGTACCGTACTTATTGCCCTTTAACTGTTCCATGATTGTTCCTCCTGCATAAAATGTATGTGATGTTTTTGATTCCTTATTTACGCGGCGCCATGCCGAGAATCGCTCTCGCCTCGTCGGGCGTTGCGATCTCGCGGCCGAGCTCCTTTGCAAGGCGCACGACCTTTTCGACGAGCTCGCCGTTGGAAGCCGCCTTGTGACCTTTTCCGAGATACACGTTGTCCTCAAAGCCGACGCGGACGTTGCCGCCCATGATGATGCCGGCCGCCGCCATCGTCCACGCCGATCTGCCGACGCCGGTGACGGTCCATGTGGAGCCCGCGGGGATCTTATTGACCATGAACGCGAGGTTGTCAACCGTCGCGGGAGCACAGCCGGGCACGCCCAGAACAAAGTTGAACTGCATCGGCGCGCCGGGGACTTCGCCCTTTTTCGCCATGTTCAGAACGGTGTCGATGTGACCGAGCTCGAAGCATTCGTATTCCGGCTTGATGTTGTTCTCGATCATGCGCTTGCCGAACGCGCGCATCGTGGGCATCGTGTTTTCAAAGATCTCGTCGCCGAAGTTGCAGGTGCCGCAGTCGAGCGTCGCCATCTCGGGGAACAGCTCGGTCGGCTGCAGACGCTCCTCGGGCGTCATGCCGGTCGCGCCGCCGGTCGACGGGATCATGATGACGTCGGGCAGCTCCGCGCGGATCGCGTCCATGACCTCGCGGAAACGCTCGCGGTCCTGCGTCGGGGTGCCGTCGTCCTCGCGCACATGCACGTGGATGATCGCCGCGCCCGCTTCATATGCGAGCTTCGCTTCGCGCACCATTTCCTCGACGGTGTACGGCACGGCGGGGTTGTTCGCCTTGGTGACTTCGGCGCCGCAGATGGCGGCGGTAATGATCAGCTTTTCCATGGTTCCTCCTTATTTGTCCTTGCTGCGGTCGATACGCTGGCAGTCCTTGGGCGTGACGCAGGTGCCGTGCGCGCGGCAGACGACGATCGGTTCCGGCAGCACTTCGGCTGCGGAGGGGCTGATGTCCGGGCGTGCCTGAATGACCTTGCGCGCTTCAAACGTCATGCCGCGGGACGTATTGCCGATGCGGTCGATCTCGCCGTACGCCTCGATATAATCGCCGGCATAGACGGGCGCCAGAAACTCGATCTTGTCGTAGGCGCAGAACAGACCTTCGTCACCGTCGCATTGGATCAGAAGCTCGGTCGCGACGTCGCCGAACAGGTGCACCATATGCGCGCCGTCCACGAGGTTTCCGCCGTAGTGCGCATCCTTCGCGCTCATGCGAAGACGAAGCAGAGAAGAGAATTTTTCCATGGGTACTGTCTCCTTATAAAAGTTTTGAACGGGATACAGCTTACGGATATCCGATCGGACAGAAAAAGAGCGCTGTCGGTCGATCTCCACGACCAATAGCGCTCCACGCCTCAACAGCATGACAGTCGCACCGCTTACACGATGCCACCAAGGCGAAGGCAGGCCTGCTTCGTCCTTTCGGCGGAAAGCCCCTTCCCTGTCCGACGTTTTTCGGTTGCCCATGCCGATCGAAAAGGTACCCTGCTCTCCGCGCCTCTATTGCCGATTATCCGGAATTCTGCATAAAAATTATATCCGTTTTCACGGCGATTGTCAAGATGATTTCAGCTTTGCACGCTCGCGTGAGACGATTCGATATACGCCAGGATCTCCGGCTTCAGCGACAGCATCCGGCAGATGTTCAGCGCATCCTTCGGACAGTCCGCCCTGCCTTCCACGCGATACAGACCGTAGTTCATATGCCGTGCGATCGCCGCCACGCCGTCCTCCGTGTCCAGTCCGATCTCCTTTGCAATCTCGGCGGGATCGACGTCCTTGAGCCCGATGATCTGGTAATGGCGGCTCGCCGCTTCCGCAACGTTGTCATAATGCGTGGACAGCACCGAGATCGCGTCGATCCCGTTCAGATACTTCGTGACCGCCTTGACGATCACCGCGCCTTCGTCCGGATTCGTGCCGCGCGCAAACTCGTCGAGCAGCAGCAGCGAATACCCCTGCTCCGCCTCGGCAAGCGCCTTTTCGAACTGCACGATCTCCGAGCCGAACCCCGAAAGCCCCGAACGGATCGACTGCAGGTCGTCAAACAGCATGTTTATGCAATGAAACATCGGGATCTTCGCAGACCTTGCCGGCACCGCAAATCCCGCGTGGCACAGCAGCACTTCGAGCGCAAGCGTCTTCAGCGCAACGCTCTTGCCGCCCATGTTCGCGCCGGTGATGACCGTCGCGCCGCGGTCCAGTTCGATCGAAACCGGCACGAACGTCCGCCCCTTTTCGGTCAGCAGGTCCTGTATCTGCGGATTCACCATATCGCACAGTTCCAGGCGGGAATCGGTGATCTCCGGCTTTACGCAGCGACAGCGCACCGCGAACAGCGCTTTCTGGATCAGAAAATCGATCGTGCCGATCGTTTCGGCGTCCTCGAGCAGCGCATCGCAAAGCGGCGCGAGCACGCGGCACATCGATTCGCGCACCTTGCGCTCCTCGGTTTCCTCGTCGGCGCAGATGCGCGTGCGTTCCAGCCGGATCCCGGCGCGCTCTGCGTCGGTCTCCGCATGATGCAGGCGCTCCTCGATCTGTTTTTTCGCCCGCCGCACCGTTCTGAGCGCATCGGACGCGTTGTCCGGAATGTAGAATCCGCGCGAGCGCGTGTGCTCCGGATCGAGCACCGCGAGCGCCGGTGCGGGATCGTGCAGCGCCGCCCCCGAAAGCTTTGCCGTCCCGTTCCACTCGTTCAGCAGCGGGATCAGCTTTTCGATCTGTCCGAGATATCCTTTGAGCTCGAACAGTTCCACATGGTCGAGGCATTCGCCCTCGCGGCAGCGCCGAAGGGATGCACGGATATCCTTGATGCGGCACAGTTCGATCATGATCCGATCGAGCGTCTCCTTCGACGAAGGCACGGACGCCGCCGCGCGTGCGACATTCGAAAGCTCCGCCTCCAGCGCTTCGCGCTCGTCCGGCGCATAAAACCTGAGCCGCCGGATGCGTTCCTGCCCGAACGGGCTGCAGCCGTGCAGGTTTTCGAGAATATAGTTGAGTCCGATATCGACCCGTTCGTCAAAGCTGACCGAAATCACAGCTCCGCCTCCTTTACATTGATCACCGGCACGTCCGTCGCCGCCGCCATCGCCTCGGCGAACGCCTTCGGATCGAATCGCCACCCGTAGGCGGAAACCGGATTGATTGTGACGCACAGCGTTCTCGCCGCATCCTCGGTTTCGAGCGCGACGTTTCTCTGACGCAGCCGGTCAAGCGTTTCCGTGCCGAGCAGGACCTTGCTCGGGTCCCTGACAACCAGCCGCCCGTCCTTCAATACGCCGCTTTTCAGCAGCGGCGTTACCGCGGATTCGGTCAGCGCGCCGTCGATCAGCGCTTCATGCCGCTGTGCAAACGCGTCCCGCAATGTGCCTTCGTGCGGCGTCGGAAGCGTTTTTGCCTTCGGCAGATTCAAAATGCGGCAAACCCCCGCCGTGTCCGCGACGACCTTTTCCATGCGCATGTCGTAGCTTGCGCCGGTGCAAAGGATCACGCCCTCCGCGACGCTGCGCGCGCCGAGCGACTTGCGTCCCAGCGCGCCGTCGATGATCGTGCGCTTCGCGCCGAGTTCCAGAAACAGGTCCGAAACGGTCCGAAGCTGCGATACGATCGACGGTCCCGCCAGCTGTACCCAGCCCGCGCTTCTCGCGCGCAGGATCACGACCTCGCCGAGCGGCGTCGGGATGCCGGTTGTTTCCAGGATCTCCTGCGTGACGTCGCACAGCTTCAGCATATCCTTTGCCGTCGCGATCAGCGTGCCCTCCGGCACGAAGATGCCCGGTTTTTCGGTGCCGGTCACGACGTCCGTCGATTCGCCGTCGCGCCCGATCGAGGTCAGACCCCAGACCTCGCCGTTCGCCTTTAAGGAAAGCAGTCGGTTCAGCACGGTCGTTTTGCCCGCGTTCTTGCACATGCCCACGATGGACAGCGTTTTCAAGTTGTCCCATTCCCGCATCAGCGTCCGCATGCCCGGCTCCTCCCGCATATTCTCTCATATTGGATTTTAACACAAACAAGCGCAAATGAAAAGGGGCAAACGCCGCGGCGGCACGGCTAGCATGGACATCGGCAGGAACAGCAC
>ONMC01000012.1 GCA_900318745.1 uncultured Eubacteriales bacterium | reverse complement strand
ATCGTTCCATAAGTCTCTGCCCTTTTTTTTTTTTTTTTTTAATTATTACTTACAAAAACATTCATACGAAGTGTTATTTGCGTATGAATCGGCAGGCCCGCGTGAAGCGCAGTCGATCTGCTTATCACGCAGAAAAGCATCGATCAGAGTTCGCTGAGTATTTGCTCGTAGACCGCGTTGGAAATGTCCAGCGTGCGCTTGAGCAGGTCTTCTCCCCGGGCACGGTAAGCCGCGGCTTTCTCTCTGTCCTTCAGCATGGAAAGATTGATCCGAACATTCAGCCAGGCACTCTGAACGGCAGCGCCGAGCATCAGCGCCGCCACACCGAGATCGCTTGCTGCGCTGAAATTGGTTTTGCCGGGCATGTTCATGACCAGACGAATTGCTTCATAAGAGAGCTCCATCATATGCAGGGGAGATTCAATGCAGGCGTTCAGCGCATCCTGTATCGCAACGGAACGGATGTCTTTTTCCCTGTCGGTCTGCTTGGGAAGCTTCAGCGCGGCGGAGAAGCCGTGGAAGACCTCGGCGTCGCGTTCCATAGCGGCGAGGAAAGCCGTGCGGAGAGCAGCGCAATGCGCCATACCGGCTTCCGTCTCTTCTTGGAATTGTGCGTACTGCTTTCGAAAGGAAGTCAGGGCAAAGACCATTTCGGCAAGGGAGGATCCAAGGGAACCCGCCAAAGCTGCGGCGGCGCCGCCGCCGGGGGCGGCTGCGTCAGATCCAAGCAGTTCAAAGAAAGAATGTACGGACAGTTCGGAAAGGCCCATCGGTTTTCTCCTTATGATTGATGAAGTGCGGGTTCGGCGCGGTGAATGCGCCAAACGTGTTTTCCTATATATATCGTATTATGTCGGAAAAAGCAAGCGGTTTTCCGTATTCTGACGAGATCGGTCGACCGATATCGACATTTCGCTCCTTTTCATCATACCGGGCACAGTACCGAAAAGGACTGACATTATATATATGTCGGATTTGTGCCTTTTGGGTTGACAGCGACAGATTTCTCATGATAAATTTATCATTAATGGAAACGGATCGAGAGGGGGCGCACTATGACGTTTGACTGCTATATCAGCGGGATTCCCAAAGGAATCGATGCCCTCATTCCGCCCGTTGGTACAGCCAATCTGCCCGTATCCGATCACTGCGCTGTCTTTCCCGGCTTTTGCGATGTGCATGTGCACTTTCGCGAGCCGGGTTTTTCTTATAAAGAGACCGTCGCAAGCGGTTCCGCCGCTGCCGCAAGAGGCGGATATACAGCTGTCTGTACGATGCCGAATCTGAACCCGGTGCCCGACAGTCCGGAGCACCTGGCGGTTCAGGAGGCAATGATTGCGGAGCAGGCCCTGATCCGTGTCTACCCCTACGGTGCGATCACCGTCGGCGAACAAGGGATAAAGCTTGCCGATCTGCAGGCCATTGCGCCGCACGTCGTCGCTTTTTCCGATGACGGGCGAGGTGTCCAGTCCGAAGGGATCATGCGCGAAGCGATGCTCACCGCGAAGGGACTGGGAAAGATGATCGCCGCACACTGCGAGGACAACCGCCTTCTTCGCGGAGGCTATATACATGAAGGCGCCTATGCTGCGTTACACGGTCATGCGGGGATCTGCTCTGAAAGCGAATGGGGACAGATCCGCCGGGATCTGGAGATGGTGCGGGAGACGGGGTGCGCATATCATGTCTGTCACATTTCGACGAAGGAGAGCGTTGCCCTGCTTCGTCAGGCAAAGCGGGAGGGGCTGGACGTAAGCTGCGAGACCGCTCCGCATTATCTGGTGCTGGACGAAAACGATCTGAAGGAGGACGGGCGCTTTAAAATGAACCCGCCGCTGCGATCCCCGGCTGACCGGGAAGCGCTGATCGAGGGGCTCCTTGACGGCACTATAGACATCATTGCCACCGATCACGCGCCGCACAGCGTGGAGGAAAAAGCAAAAGGACTCCGCGGCAGCGCATTCGGGATTGTCGGGCTTGAGACCGCTTTCCCGGTGCTTTATACGAAGCTGGTCGTGCCCGGCATTCTGTCCGTCGAGAAGCTGTTGGATCTGCTCGCGTACAATCCAAGGAAGCGGTTCGGGATTCCCCTTGCGCAGAATGACTGCACGGTCTGGGATCTGGATGCGGAATACAGCGTCGATCCGGATGACTTTCTCAGCAAAGGCCGTGCGACGCCGTTCGAGGGCATGCGGGTACGCGGCAGGTGTCTCATGACGGTCTGCGGCGGACGGATTGTTTATCGGGATGAGGGTCAAAAAATATGAAGGAAGAATGGTTCACGGTTGCCGCGCAGAGACAGCTGACCGACAACGTATATGAGATCAAGCTCACGGGCGACACTTCTGCGGTCACGCGGCCGGGGCAGTTCGTCAACCTGAGACTGGACAAACTCTTTCTTCGGCGACCGTTGTCCGTCTGCGATCTCGAAGGAGACGTGCTGACGCTGATTTATAAGGTCGTCGGCAGGGGCACGGAAGCGCTGAGCCGTATGACGCCGGGGCAGACGATCCCGGTGCTGACCGGGCTGGGCAACGGATACGACACCGCGCGCTCCGGGACAGAGCCCTTGCTGATCGGGGGAGGTGTCGGTGTACCGCCGCTGTATCTGTTGGCGAAATCCCTGCGCGCCGAGGGCAAGAACGTTACGGCGGTGCTCGGATTCAACACGGTCCGGGAGGTCTTTTACGAGAAAGAATTTCGGGCGATTGGCTGCAAAGTCGCTGTCACTACAGCGGACGGATCCTACGGGATCAAAGGCTTTGTCACGGACGCACTGCCTGAGCGTTATACCCACGTCTATACCTGCGGACCGGAGCCGATGCTCCGGGCGGTGTACCGCGAGATCCATACCGGAGGTTCGTTCAGCTTTGAGAAGCGCATGGGATGCGGGTTCGGCGCGTGTATGGGATGCTCCTGCAAAACCGTGACCGGTTATAAGCGCATCTGCAAAGAAGGACCGGTTCTGCAAAAGGAGGAGATCCGATGGGAAGACTGAGCGTGGACCTCTGCGGGATCGGACTGGACAATCCGGTGATTCCGGCCTCGGGAACTTTCGGCTACGGCTGGGAGTTTGCGGAACTGTACGATATCAATATTTTAGGCACGTTTTCCTTTAAGGGCACGACGCGTGAGCCGCGCTTCGGAAATCCGACGCCGCGGATCGCGGACTGCCCGGCGGGCATGCTCAACGCTGTCGGACTGCAGAATCCGGGCGTGGACCGGGTCATCAATATCGAGCTTCCGAAGCTTGCGAAGGTTTTTCATAAGCCGGTCATGGCAAACGTCAGCGGTTTTTCCGTTGCGGAGTACGCCGAAACCTGCGCAAAGCTGGACGCCTGCCCGCAGGTGGGCTGGCTGGAAGTCAATATTTCCTGCCCGAACGTCCATGGCGGGGGCATCAGTTTCGGGACCGATCCCGCTTCCGCGGCTTCTGTGGTACGGGAGGTCAAGGCTGTGACGACAAAGCCGGTCATCATCAAACTGACGCCCAACGTCACCGACATCGCAGCGATCGCGAAAGCCTGCGAGCAGGCCGGCGCGGACGGGATCAGCCTCATCAATACCCTTTTGGGAATGCGGATTGATCTCAGGACCCAAAAACCCGTTCTTGCCAACACGACCGGCGGACTCTCCGGACCGGCAGTTTTTCCGGTGGCTCTGCGCATGGTCTGGCAGGTTGCACACGCGGTAAAGATCCCGGTAGTGGGCATGGGCGGCGTCGGCAGCGCGGAGGACGTGCTGGAAATGATGATGGCAGGCGCCGCAGCCGTAGAGGTTGGGGCGGCCAACCTCATCGATCCTTGGGCTTGTCAAAAGATCATTCGGGATTTGCCCGATGCGATGGATCGTTACGGCATAAGGGAACTGAAAGATTTGAGAGGAGAATAACATGGGAAAAGACGTTATCATCGCCTGCGATTTTCCAACCGCAGAGCAGACTCTGTCGTTTCTGGACCGTTTTACGGACAGAAAGCCGTTTGTGAAGATCGGCATGGAGCTGTTTTATGCCGAGGGACCGGCGATTGTCCGGAAGATCAAGCAGCGAGGGCATAAGATCTTTCTGGACCTGAAGCTCCACGACATTCCCAACACGGTCAGAAAGGCAATGACTGTACTTTCGGGACTGGATGCGGACATCGTCAATCTTCACGCGGCAGGCACTGCCGAGATGATGCGCGCCGCGCTGGAGGGTCTCGTTCGCCCCGACGGTTCCAGACCGCTGCTGATCGCCGTTACACAGCTCACATCCACCAATCAAGAAGCTTTGGAGACGGAATTGCTGATCCGTGAGCCTATGGACGAGGTGGTTCTGTCCTATGCCGAGAATGCAAAGCGGGCGGGACTTGACGGGGTGGTTTGCTCCCCGCTGGAGGCGGCTGCGGTCCATACCCGCTGCGGAGCGGGCTTTCTTACCGTGACGCCCGGCGTCCGATTTGCCGACGGAGACCGCGGCGACCAGAAACGCGTGATGACGCCGGCACAGGCGAAGGCCGCCGGTTCGGACTACATTGTGGTGGGGCGTCCCATCACCGCTGCGCCTGATCCCGCTGCGGCATATGCGCGGTGCATCGCCGAGTTCGTCGATTGAACAAAGGAGGAAAACCATGGATCTATCTGCAAAAATCTCACAGGATCTGCTGTCAATACGGGCCGTGTTTTTTCGCCCGGAGGAGCCGTTCATCTGGGCAAGCGGGATCAAAAGCCCCATCTACTGCGACAACCGCCTGACGCTGACTGCTCCGGCGGTGCGGAACGACGTGGAGAACGGTCTTGCCGAACTGGTCAGAACGTATTTCCCGGAAGCGGAGGTTCTCATGGGGACGTCTACCGCCGGTATTGCGCATGCGGCTATCGTCGGTCACCTTATGGGACTCCCCATGGGCTACGTTCGCAGCGGAAACAAGGATCACGGCAGACAGAACCGCATCGAAGGACGGCTGGAGCCGGGACAGAAGGTTGTGGTGGTGGAGGATCTGATCTCCACAGGCGGTTCCGTGATCGAAGTCGTCGAAGCCCTGCGGGAAGCGGGCGCTGAGGTGCTCGGCACAGTATCCATCTTCACCTACGGAATGAAAAAAGGTCTGGAGCGCCTTTGTGCCGCACAGGTCGAAAACCATTCTCTGACAGATTTTGACTGCATCGTCAGAGTTGCCGCCAGGGAGGGCTATATCAAAACAGAAGACGTGGAACGGCTGATCGCCTTCCGCGATAACCCATCGGATGAAAGCTGGATTGGAGGTATCAAATGAAACGCAGCATCATTGACATCCTGGACCTGAGCACCCAAGAACTGGAGGAGCTCATCGCCACCGCGGAGGACATCATCGCGAACCCCGACAAGTATGCGCACGCATGCGACCGCAAGAAGCTGGCGACCCTCTTCTTTGAACCGTCGACACGCACCCGAATGAGCTTTGAGGCAGCCATGTATGAACTGGGCGGACACGTCATCTCCGTTTCCAGTGCCATGTCTTCATCTGCCGCAAAGGGCGAGAGCGTGGCGGACACGGCAAAGACCGTCTCCTGTTACGCCGACATCATCGCCATGCGCCATCCGAAGGAAGGCGCGGCCTATGTGGCGGCGACCAACGCATCCATCCCCGTGATCAACGCCGGAGACGGCGGACACTGCCATCCGACGCAGACGCTGGCGGATCTTCTGACCATCTGGCGTGAGAAACGCCGTTTTGAAGGTCTGACCATCGGTCTGTGCGGCGACTTAAAGTTCGGCCGTACGGTGCATTCCCTCATCAACGCCATGTCGCGCTACAACGGCAACCGGTTCGTTCTGATCTCACCGGAAGAACTGAAAGTACCTTCCTACGTCAAGAAGGGCAGTCTGAAAAAATTCAACATCCCCTATACGCAGACCACCGATCTCGAGTCGGCGATGCCGGAACTTGACATCCTCTACATGACCCGCGTCCAGCGCGAGCGCTTCTTCAATGAGGAGGATTATCTCCGACTGAAGGACAGCTACATTCTTACGCCGGACAAGCTGAAGAACGCCAAACCCGATCTTGCCATTCTGCATCCGCTGCCCAGAGTCAATGAGATCAGCGTCGCCATTGATGACGATCCGAGAGCCTGTTATTTCAAGCAGGTGCTCAACGGCAAATACATGAGAATGGCTTTGATTTTGAAACTGCTGAAGGAGGCCGGCACATTATGAACATCGATTCCATCCAGAACGGCGTGGTCATTGACCACATCACCGCAGGACAGGGCATGAAGCTCTATCATCTGCTCAAACTCGACAAAACCGACCTGTCTGTGGCTATCATCCGCAACGTGGTGAGCCGCAAAATGGGCAAGAAGGACATCATCAAGATCGACGCAGACATCCCCGTGAATCTGGACGTCATCGCATACGTGGATCCGGGCGCAACGGTCAACATCATCCGCAACGGCGCGCTGGTGGAGAAGCGGCAGATGGAGCTTCCCGAGACTCTGACGGACGTTTTGATCTGCAAGAATCCGCGCTGCATTACGTCGACCGAGCAGGAGCTTCGGCACATCTTCCGGCTGACAGACCGGGAGAACAAGGTCTACCGCTGTCTCTACTGTGAAACCAAGGCAGGCGGCTGATTGACTCGCATCTGAGGAAAGCATATGAAAAAAATCGGCATTGTCATGGGCAGCAAAAGCGATCTTCCGGTGGTTCAGAAGGCGATCGACGTGCTGAAGGAACTGGAGATCCCCTTTGAGACCCATATCTTTTCCGCGCACAGGACTCCGGTCGAAGCCGCGGAATTTGCCCGCTGCGCCCGTGAAAACGGCTTTGGCGCGATCATCGCTTTTGCAGGAATGGCGGCGCATCTCGCGGGCGCCGTTGCAGCCAACACCACGCTTCCGGTCATCGGCGTGCCCTGCAAGGGACCGGTATTCGACGGTATGGACGCGCTTTTATCCACGGTCCAGATGCCTTCCGGCATTCCCGTGGCGACTGTGGCGGTAAACGGCGGCGCCAACGCCGCACTGCTGGCAGCGGAGATCCTGTCCGTTGAGAACGCGGAATTGTCCCGCCGTCTGACGGAGAGACGCGAAGCCGCCGCTTCCGCGATCCTTGCGCAGGACGCGCAGCTGACGAAAGAACTCGAACAGTCTTATTAAGACACTCAGATTCAGAAAAGAGGTTTATTGATATGGAAAACAAGCTTGTATACACCGGAAAGACCAAGAATGTCTATGCGCTCGAAAACGGCAACTATCTTTTGAAATTCAAGGATGACTGCACCGGCAAGGACGGTGTTTTCGATCCCGGCGAGAACAGCGTCGGGTTGACGATCGACGGAGTGGGCGACGTGAACCTGCGCATGTCCGTCTACTTCTTCGAGAAGGTCAACGCCGCCGGCATTCGCACACATTATGTGTCCGCAGACCTCAAAAACACCACCATGGAGGTCCTGCCCGCCAAGGTGTTCGGCAAGGGGCTCGAGGTCATTTGCCGTCATAAGGCGGTCGGAAGCTTCCTGCGGCGTTACGGTGAATATATCGAGGAAGGCGCAGATCTGCCCGCGTATGTGGAAACCACGTTCAAAAACGACGCGAAAGGCGATCCTTTGGTCACCAAGGACGGTCTTGTGGTTCTCGGCGTCATGACCGGAGAGCAGTACGACGAGATCAAAGCGATGACGCAGAAGATCACGCAGATTGTCGCGGACGAAATGGCGAAGCGCGGCATGGTCCTCTATGACATCAAGTTCGAGTTCGGATACGATGCGGACGGAAAGGTCATGCTGATCGATGAGATCGCTTCGGGCAATATGCGCGTGTACAAGGACGGCAAGTACGTTGATCCGATGACGCTTTCCGAACTCTTCTTTGCGTAAAAAGCGCATCTTTGATCCTGCGCGGCACAGAGACTCTGCGGACGCGCGGCAAGAATACAGTTTCAGGAGTTTCTTACATGGGAGGATTTTTCGGCATTACATCGAAACAGGACTGTCTGGCCGATGTTTTCTTCGGTACCGACTACCATTCCCATCTCGGCACCCGCCGGGGCGGGCTGGCGGCGTATGATCCGGAGATCGGTCTGCAGCGAAAAATACACAGCATAGAGAACGCGCCTTTCCGTACGCGCTTCGAACATATCTTCGAAGAAATGTGCGGATGCGCGGCCATCGGATGCATCAGCGACAGCGAGCCGCAGCCTTTGCTGATCCGCTCTCATCACGGCGCATATGCCATCTGCGCGATCGGACGCATCAATAACGCGGAAGCGCTGATCGATCAATATCTGTCCGGCTCATGCGTACACTTTGACGCCAAAACCGGCGGCAGGGTCAACGATGTCGAGCTGCTGGCCGCGTTGATTGACCAAAAGGCTGACTTTGCGGAGGGCATCCGCTTTGCGCAGGAGTCTGTCGAAGGTACGGCTTCCATCCTGACCCTCAGACAGGACGGCTCTCTTATCGTTGCAAGAGACCGGTTGGGGCGAATCCCCGTCACCGTGGGCAGACGTGACGACGGTTACGCGGTCTCTTTCGAGTCTTTCGCATATGAAAAGCTTGGCTTCGTCTTTGAAAAGGAGCTCGGCCCCGGTGAGATCGTCGAACTGACGCCGGAGCGCATGACGCAGCTGCGCGCTCCCGGCAGGGAGAAACGCATCTGTTCTTTCCTGTGGTCCTACTACGGCTATCCGACTTCCACGTACGAGGGGGTCAACGTGGAGTCCATGCGTTACCGCAACGGCGCGATTCTCGCGCGTTCGGACCGGAACAGAGAAGATGTGCAGGAGATCGACTATGTGGGCGGCGTTCCGGATTCAGGCACGCCGCACGCCATCGGCTACGCCAACGAGAGCGGCAAACACTTTGCCCGCGCATTCATTAAGTATACGCCGACATGGGCGAGGAGCTTTATGCCGCCCGCGCAGGTGGACCGCAATACGATCGCAAAAATGAAGCAGATCCCTGTGACGGAGATGATCCGGGATAAGAATTTGCTTTTCGTGGACGATTCCATCGTTCGCGGCACCCAGCTCAAGGAAACGGTGGAATTCCTCTATGAAAACGGCGCCAAGTCCGTTCACATGCGTTCCGCCTGTCCGCCGATCATGTTCGGCTGCAAGTATCTGAACTTCACCCGGGCGACATCGGATATGGAGCTCATTGCGCGGCGGGTGATTCTGGAACTGGAAGGAGAAGCGGGCTTCGAACATCTTGATGAGTATGCCGACGGTTCGACGGAACGGGGCAGGAAGCTGCGGGCGAATATCTGTGAACGGTTCCATTTCGCCTCACTGGAGTTTCAATCCGTGGAGAATGTGATCGAGGCCATCGGTCTGCCGGAATGTGATCTTTGTACCTATTGCTGGAACGGAAAGGAATAGAACATGAACGAGTTTTCCAAATCCGAAGCGTACGCGGCGGCGGGCGTGGATATCACCGCCGGATATCGGGCCGTGGAGCTGATGAAACGGCATATTGCCAAAACGATGACCCCAGGAGTCTGCTCGGACGTAGGCGGCTTTGGGGGACTGTTTGAGCTCGATCTGACCGACATCCGCCGTCCGGTCCTGGTTTCCGGAACCGACGGCGTCGGCACCAAGCTGAAGCTTGCGTTCCTGATGGACAGGCATGACACCGTTGGGATCGACTGCGTCGCGATGTGCGTCAACGACATCATCTGCTGCGGCGCAAAACCGCTGTTCTTTCTGGACTACATCGCCTGCGGAAAAAACGTTCCGGAACGCATCGAGCAGATCGTCAAGGGTGTCTGCGACGGCTGCGTGCAGGCGGGCTGTGCCCTGATCGGCGGAGAAACTGCCGAAATGCCCGGCTTTTACCCGGCGGACGAGTACGATCTCGCCGGCTACTCCACCGGCGTGGTGGACAGGGAACGCATTCTGAACAACGCGGAGACGGAGCCGGGCGATGTTGTCATCGCGCTCCCGTCCTCCGGCGTACACTCCAACGGATTCTCTCTGGTCCGCAAGGTATTCGACGTGGAGCACGCCGACTTGCAAACCCCCATGGAGGCGTTGGGCGGAAAAAGTCTCGGCGAGACACTGCTCACACCCACCCGCATCTATGTCAAGCCCGTGCTTGCCGTGATGGAACAGGTCCGCGTCAAGGGCGTGTCCCACATCACCGGCGGCGGTTTTTACGAGAACATTCCGCGCATGATCCCCGAGGGACTCTGTGCGCGGATCCGTGAGAAGGACGTGCGCGTTCTGCCGATTTTTAAACTGATCGAACGGACGGGCGGCATTTCCCGCCGGGATATGTTCAACACGTTCAATATGGGCGTCGGCATGTGCCTGACCGTCGCGGCAAAGGATGCCGATACGGCTCTGAATATCCTGCATGAACAGGGAGAAGACGCTTACATTCTGGGCGAGATCGTGCGCGGCGAACAGAGGATCGAACTATGCTGAATGAACGCGGCAAGATCCGCACCGCGGTGCTGGTATCCGGCGGAGGAACGAATCTGCAGGCGATTTTGGAAGCGCGCGGCGAGGTGATTCATCATGCGGAGATCACGCTTGTGGTTTCCAACCGAAAGAATGCCTACGCGCTGGAGCGGGCGAAAGCGGCGGGCATCCCCGCGATTGCAATCTCCTTAAAGGCACTGGGCGGCAGGGAAGCGTTCGAGCGGGAACTGCAGCGTGTTCTGGAACTCCACAAGATCGAGCTGATCGTTCTCGCGGGCTTTCTGACCATTCTTTCTCCGGCGTTCACACGCCGCTGGGATCACCGCATTCTCAATATCCATCCGGCGCTGATCCCATCCTTCTGCGGAAAGGACTATTACGGACTGCACGTCCATGAGGCGGCGCTTGCCCGCGGCGTCAAAGTCACCGGCGCCACGGTTCATTTCGTCAACGAGATTCCGGACGGGGGAGAGATCCTGCTGCAAAAAGCGGTGGAGGTTCTTCCGGGCGACACGCCGGAAGTGCTGCAGCGGCGCGTCATGGAGCAGGCGGAGTGGATTCTTCTGCCGAAAGCCGTCGAAACCGTCGCGGCCGACATGCTTGCAGATCCGTCATAATTGATGAAAAGGAGTTTATATGAACATGTATCAAACGCCGGAGATTTCGGAGCTTGTCCGAGGAAATGCCTATCCGGGCAGAGGCATTGTGCTGGGACGCACGGCGGACGGAACGCGCGCCGTCGCCGCTTATTTCATTATGGGACGCAGCGCAAACTCCAGAAACCGCGTCTTCACGGTGCGTGACGGAGAAGTCTTTACGGAACCGTTCGACGCTTCAAAGGTGGAGGATCCGAGTCTGATCATCTACGCCGCCCTGCGTCAGTATCAAAACCTGCTGATCGTGACCAACGGCGATCAGACCGATACCGTTTATGATGGATTGAGAGCGGGAAAGAGCTTTTCCGAATCGCTTGAATCCCGCTGCTTCGAGCCGGATGCGCCTAATTTTACGCCGCGGATCAGCGGACTTTTCAGACTGGACCCCGCGAAGCCGCGATACGAGATGAGTATTCTCAAGAGCATCGATGCATCCGGCAGCGACTGCGCCCGCTTTACCTTTTCCTATCCGGCAAAACCCGGTCTCGGTCATTTTATCCATACCTACATGCACGACGGGAATCCGCTTCCGACCTTTTTGGGCGAACCGGAGCGTGTGTGTATCGGCAGCGATATCGATGCCTTTACCGAAGCATTGTGGGAAAGCCTGGACGCGGACAACCGGATCTCCCTCTACGTCCGATTCATCGAACCGGAGACGGGAGCGTATGAGGAACGGCTGATCAACCGAAACAGATAAGGAGCGAATATGAAGGAATTTGAATTGAAATACGGCTGTAACCCGAACCAGAAACCGGCTCGCATTTTTATGGAAGACGGGAGCGAGCTTCCGGTTGAGATTCTGAACGGTCGCCCCGGCTATATCAATTTTCTGGACGCACTGAACTCCTGGCAGCTCGTCAGAGAACTGAAGCAGGCTTTGGGACTGCCCGCCGCGGCTTCCTTCAAGCATGTGAGTCCGACCTCGGCAGCGGTCGGCATGCCGCTGCCGGAGCGACTCAAAAAAGCCTGTTTTGTGAACGACATCCCCGAATTGGACGGGAATCCGCTGGCTTGCGCTTACGCAAGAGCACGCGGCGCAGACCGGCTCTGTTCCTTCGGGGACTGGGTGGCGCTCTCCGACGAATGCGACGCGCTGACGGCTTCGCTGATCAAGCGCGAGGTTTCCGACGGTGTCATCGCGCCGGGCTACACGCCCGAAGCGCTGGAGATTCTGAAAGCCAAGCGCAAGGGCGGCTATAACATCGTTCGGATCGATCCCGCCTATGCCCCCGCGCCGCGAGAGCGGAAGCAGGTCTTCGGCGTGAGCTTTGAACAGGGACGGAACGAATGCATCATCGACCGTTCCCTGCTGCAGAACATCGTCACGGCAAATAAGGATTTGCCCGAAAGCGCCGTCCGCGATCTGATCGTATCCATGATCACGCTGAAGTATACGCAGTCCAACTCCGTCTGCTATGCTGTGGATGGGCAGGCGATCGGCGTAGGCGCGGGGCAGCAGTCCCGCATTCACTGCACACGGCTCGCGGGATCCAAGGCGGACACCTGGTTTTTGCGCCAGGCGGATAAAGTCCTGAATCTGCCGTTCCTGCCGAAGACGGCGCGTCCGGACCGTGACAACATCATCGACGGCTATATCAATCAGAACGAAGAGGACGTTTGCGCAGAGGGCGTATGGCAGCGCTATTTCACGCATCGGCCCGAGCCCTTTACCGCGGAGGAACAACGGGCGTATCTGAACCGTGTACAAAACGTCGCGCTCGGCTCCGACGCGTTCTTCCCGTTCTCGGACAACATCGAGCGTGCGTATTTGAGCGGCGTGAAGTACGTCGCGCAGCCCGGCGGTTCCATCCGCGACGATGCGGTCATCGAATGCTGCGATAAGCATGACATGGTGATGTGCTTTACTGGCCTGCGGCTGTTCCATCATTGAGGAGAACGCTATGAAAGTTATGGTCATCGGCGGCGGCGGACGTGAGCATGCCATCGTCAAAAAATTGAAAGAAAATAAGGAGATCACCGCGCTTTACTGTCTTCCCGGCAACGGCGGTATCGCAAAGGACGCGGTCTGCGTTCCGGTCGCCGCGACGGATCTGGAAGGCATCGTGCGCTTTGCAAAGGAGAAGGACATCGACTACGCAGTGGTGACGCCGGACGACCCGCTGGCGCTCGGCGCAGTGGATCTTCTGGAAGCCGCCGGCGTGCCGTGCTTCGGTCCGAACAAGAACGCCGCGATCATCGAAGCGTCCAAGGTGTTTTCAAAAGAATTGATGCAGCGTTACGGGATTCCCACGGCGCGTTATGAGCGTTTTGACAATGCAGACGATGCGCTTCGATATCTTGAGAACGCGAATCTTCCCATCGTGATCAAGGCCGACGGGCTCGCACTCGGCAAGGGTGTGATCATCGCGCAGACGCGGGAAGAAGCCGAACAAGCCGTCCTCGCCATGATGAAGGACAGACGCTTCGGCAAGAGCGGCGAGCGTATCGTCATCGAGGAGTTTCTGGAGGGACCGGAGGTCTCCGTCCTTTGCTTTACCGACGGAAAGACACTTGTTCCCATGGTTTCTTCGATGGATCATAAGCGGGCGGGGGAAGGCGACACAGGCCTGAATACCGGCGGCATGGGAACGATCGCACCGAATCCGTGCTATACCGCAAAGATCGCGGAACGCTGCACGCGGGAGATCTTTCTGCCTACGATCCGCGCCATGGCAAGCGAGGGCAGACCGTTTAAGGGCTGTCTGTACTTCGGATTGATGCTGACCAAGGACGGTCCGAAGGTCATTGAATACAACTGCCGCTTCGGAGATCCGGAGACGCAGGTGGTTCTGCCGCTTCTGAAGACCGACCTCTTCACCGTCATGCGGGCGGTGACGGAGGGAAAGCTCGCAGAGTGCCCCGTGGAATTCGACGACGGCGCGGCCGCCTGCGTGATCCTTGCGTCGAAGGGCTATCCGGGATCTTACGAAAAAGGGTACCCCATCAGCATTCCGAATGACCTCGACGCCGAAGTATTCGTGGCGGGCGCGAAGGAACAGGACGGCAGGCTCGTCACTTCCGGCGGCCGTGTGCTCGGGGTCACCGGCAAAGCGCCGTCATTGAAGGAGGCTTTGAACAAAGCCTATGCCGCAGCGGAACAGATCCGCTTTGAAAACGTCTACTATCGTCGGGACATCGGAAAACGTGCCCTGGCCGAACAGGAGGACTGAGATGGTCTATCGCATTTTTGTCGAAAAGAAGCCCGGCTTTGCCCATGAGGCAGAGGCGCTGTGCCGCGAAATGAATTCGTTCCTCGGGATCACCGGGCTGAAAAAGGTCCGCATCCTGAACCGTTACGACGTCGAATCGATCAGCCGGGAGCAGTTCGAAGCCGCTGTTCCGACGGTTTTCTCCGAACCGCAGGTGGACATTGCCGTCAAGGATCCCGATCTTTCCGACGCCGACGCCGTATTCGCCGTGGAACACCTGCCGGGCCAGTTCGATCAGCGGGCGGACTCCGCCGCGCAGTGCATTCAGATCCTGTTCAGGTCCGAGCGTCCCGTGATTCGTTCGGCAAAGGTCTATGCTCTTTACGGCGTATTCGACAAAGAGGAACTTTCGCATATCAAAAAGTATGTCATCAATCCCGTGGAGGCGCGCGAGGCTGCCGAGGAACTGCCCGATACGTTAAAGATCCCGTATGAGATCCCGACCGCCGTCCGTACCCTGGAGGGATTCCGAACGCTGAATGAAGCGGAACTGTCGGACATGATCCGGGACTACGGGCTTGCCATGGACGAAGCGGACATTGCTTTTTGTCAGGAATACTTCTGCGGCGAGGACCGCGACCCCACAATCACCGAGCTTCGCATGATCGACACCTACTGGTCCGATCACTGCCGTCATACCACCTTCCATACGATCATCGACCGGGCGAGCTTTACGGATCCGGAACTGCAGCAAACCTACGAGGATTATCTTGCGCTGCGCAGAGATCTCGGCCGCACCAAGCCGCCTTGTCTGATGGACCTTGCGACCATAGCCGTCCGCGAGCTAAAACGGTGCGGCAAGCTGGACAAGCTGGATGAATCCGAAGAGATCAACGCCTGCACCGTGAAAATCACGGTGGAGGTGGACGGCAAACCGGAGCCTTGGCTGCTTCTGTTTAAAAACGAAACACATAACCATCCGACCGAGATCGAACCGTTCGGCGGAGCCGCCACCTGCATCGGCGGCGCGATCCGCGATCCGCTTTCAGGCAGGGCATACGTTTACGGGGCGATGCGCGTCACCGGCGCGGCGGATCCCACTGCACCGGTTTCCGAGACCATTCCCGGCAAGCTTCCGCAACGCAAGCTTGTCACCACGGCCGCTGCGGGCTACTCCTCCTACGGCAATCAGATCGGGTTGGCGACCGGGCTTGTGGAGGAGCTTTATCACCCGGGCTACGCAGCCAAACGTATGGAGATCGGCGCAGTCATCGCCGCCGCGCCGCAGGCAAACGTGCGGCGGGAGCGTCCCGCTCCGGGCGACGTCGTGATTCTCCTGGGCGGCAGCACCGGCAGAGACGGTATCGGCGGCGCCACCGGTTCTTCCAAGGCTCATACCGCGCGTTCCGTTGAGGTCTGCGGCGCCGAGGTGCAGAAGGGCAACGCACCGGAGGAACGCAAGCTTCAGCGGCTGTTCCGCGATCCGGAAGCGGCAAGGCTGATCAAGCGCTGCAATGATTTCGGCGCGGGCGGCGTCAGTGTCGCGATCGGCGAACTGGCGGACGGCGTCCGAATCGACCTGAATGCCGTCCCTCGCAAGTATGAAGGCCTGGACGGTACGGAGCTTGCGATCTCCGAGTCGCAGGAACGTATGGCGGTTGTGGTCGCACCCGAAGACGCCGAGCACTTTCTGACTTTAGCCGCGCAGGAAAATCTGCAGGCGTGCCCGGTGGCGGTCGTCACCGAGGAGCCGCGTCTGGTCATGAACTGGAACGGAAGGCGTATCGTGGACCTCAGCCGCGAATTTTTGAACTCCAACGGCGCGGAAAAGCATATCAGCATTGAGGCCGCCGCACCGCAAAAGGAAGACGCGGTCCCGGAAACGAGTTTCAAAGCTGCCTGTGAACGGGTCGCGGAGGATCTGAACCTCTGCTCTCACCGCGGGCTTTCCGAACGTTTCGATTCCACCATCGGCGCGGGGACCGTGCTCATGCCGTTCGGCGGCAAACATCAGCTGACGCCCATTCAGGCAATGGTCCATAAGATCGCTGTAAAGCAGGGACACACCGACGATTGTTCCCTGATGGCATACGGTTTCGATCCGTATCTTTCCGAGCGCAGTCCATATCATGCCGCGTATCTTGCCGTGGTGGATTCCGTCTCCAAACTGGTCGCCGCAGGCGCGAAGTTCGAGGACGTCTATCTGAGTTTTCAGGAATACTTTTGCAAGCCCGGCCGCGATCCGAAGCGCTGGGGACAGCCTCTTTGCGCGCTGCTCGGCGCATTCCGTGCGCAGATGGATCTGGGGATCGGCGCGATCGGCGGCAAGGACTCCATGTCCGGGACCTTTGAAAAACTGGACGTGCCGCCTACGCTCGTCAGCTTTGCGGTCACGACCGACAAGGCGGCGCATATTGTTTCTCCCGAATTCAAAACGCCGGGTCACCCGGTGGTTCTTTTCACACCGGAACGGGACGAAAACGGTCTGCCGAAGGCAGCATCCCTGCTTGCGCTCTTTGCGCGGATCACGGAGCTGCAGCGCGCAGGAATCGTTACATCCTGTTGGGCTGTCGGCTCCGGCGGCATCATAGAAGGCGTGCTGAAGATGGCGTTCGGCAACGGCTATGGGTTCCGCTTTGACGAAACGATCCCCGTCGCCGATCTGATGCGCAAGCAATACGGCTCGTTCCTTGCGGAAGTCACGGGAGCCGTTCCGGATGGGAAAGTCATCGGCACCGTCACCGAAGAGCCATCCTTCACGTACGGGCAGACATCTCAGGATGCGGGCGCCCTGTGTCTGAGCTGGGAACGCCGTCTGGAATCCGTTTGGACTACCGGTCTGGATAAAAAGGCAGAGACCTATGAAGCCCTCTCTTACCATACCGTGCATCGGGCTGCTCCTGTCGTTCGCTGCGCGCACCCGCGGGTTTTGATCCCTGTTTTCCCGGGCACCAACTGCGAGTACGACAGCGCGAGAGCCGTTCGCGAAGCCGGAGCGGATCCGGAGATCCTGGTCATCAACAACCTGACCGCAGACGGTATCCGCCGTTCTGTGGATCGCTTTGCGGACGCGCTGAAGCAGGCGCAGATCGTGTTCATTCCCGGCGGTTTCTCCGGCGGCGATGAACCGGACGGAAGCGGCAAGTTCATCACGGCGTTTTTCCGCAATGCGTCGATCCGGGAAGGCGTTACGGAACTTTTGGAACGCCGCGACGGACTGATGCTCGGCATCTGCAACGGTTTTCAGGCGTTGGTGAAACTGGGGCTGGTGCCGTACGGAAGGATTACCGATCCGACACCCGACAGTCCGACGCTCACGTTCAACACCGTCGGACGTCATCAGTCCCGCATCGTGCGTACGCGGATCGTTTCCGACAAGTCGCCCTGGTTCTCCGGGCTGCAGGTCGGGGAGATTGTCAGCGTCCCCATCTCACATGGTGAGGGCAGGTTCATCGCATCAGACGCGGTCCTCAAAGATCTGATCGAAAACGGGCAGATCGCCACACAGTACGTGGATCTGAACGGCATTCCGACTTCGGATCTTCGCTTCAATCCGAACGGCTCCGTTCTCGCTGTCGAGGGCATCACCTCGCCCGACGGCAGAGTTCTCGGCAAGATGGGTCACTCCGAACGCGTCGGCCAAAACCTGTACCGGAACGTCCCGGGCAGTTACGACAGCCGTTTGTTTGAATCGGCAGTACGGTATTTCCGGGGCGTCTGACGAAAAAGCCCCGGATCGCCTCTCCGGAGAATGGATCGGGGATTCCGTCAGTGAAAAAGCATGATCCGTCGACCGAGTGAACGGCTCTCCGCTTGCTGAAAGACCGCATTTTTCAAAGCAAGCGGAATGCCGGTTTAATGATTCGCCCTGCTTGAATAACAGAAGAGAACATACAGAAAGCAAAAAGTCCCTAAAACAGGGACTTTGCGGCTTGACCTGGGCGGCGTTTCAGACGACGGGGATGTTCTCGATCGCGCGGCAGCGATGCCGGGCGCGGTCGGCATGGTCACGCCGTACATGTATCATCATTATGTGCAGGCGCCGGACGTGCTGCGCACCTATTGGGGCGGCATGGCGAACGAGGGCGCGGACACCTTCCGGGAACAGTATAACCCGGAGAATCCGAACGAATCGCCCTACGGCGGAACGATCGTTTTGAGCGACTGCCACGCGTGGAGCTGCGCGCCGGCATATTTTTTGAGAAAGCATTTTGAGAAATGAAGTATTCACTTGCAATCGACATCGGCGCATCGAGCGGCCGCCATATCGTGGGATGGACGGAAAACGGAACCCTTCACACCGAGGAGATCTACCGCTTTCCGAACGGCGTTGCGGAGCGGGACGGACATCTTTGCTGGGACATCGAAACGCTTGAAAAGCACGTCAGGGCAGGGATCGAAAAAGCGCAGGCGGCTTATGAAATCGAATCGCTGTCGGTCGACACCTGGGGTGTGGACTATGTGCTTTTAAAAGGCAACGAAACCGTGTATCCGGTCTATGCCTATCGCGACAGCAGAACCGAGGCAGTGATCCCCGAAGTGCATGAAAAGATGCCGTTTGCAGAACTCTACCGCCGCACCGGCATCCAGTTTCAGCCGTTCAACACGGTCTATCAGCTGTATGCGGATAAGGTTTCGGGCAGGCTCGACGGCGTGACCGATTTTCTGATGATCCCGGAATATCTCATGTACCGCCTTTGCGGCGCGAAATCGCACGAGTACACCAACGCCACCACGGGCGGCATGGTCAGCGCAAAGACGGGGGAGTACGATCCCGAAATCATCAAAGCACTCGATCTTCCGAAGCACCTGTTTTGTCCCTTGCAGCAGCCGGGCACGACGATCGGCACATACAACGGAATCAAGGTCATGCTATGTGCCACGCACGACACCGGATCGGCAGTCGAGGGCATTCCGATGGAGCCCCCGACCTGTCATCCTGAGCAAAGCGAAGGACCTCTGAACGCGCCGTACATTTCCTCCGGCACATGGTCCCTGCTCGGCGTCAAAGTGCCAAAGCCCATCACGGACGAAGCAAGCATGCTGGCCAACTGGTCCAACGAGGGCGGCGTGGGCTATACACGCTATCAAAAGAACATCATGGGCATGTGGCTGGTAAACCGTCTTCGTGACGAACTTTGCCCCGAAAAACCGTGGAGCGAGATCACCGAAGAAGCCGGAGCAAGCGCGTTTTCCGAAACCGTCGACGCAAACGCACAGACGTTCCTTGCCCCCAAAAGCATGGTCGAGGCGTTCGATAAAGCGCTTTCCGAAAAGCCCGAGAGCATCGGCGATTACTTCCGCTGCGCGTACCGTTCGCTTGCATTGTCCTACAAAATCGCAATCGAAGAACTGGAATGCAACACCGGAATGTGTTATGATAAACTGTACATCGTGGGCGGCGGGGCAAAGAACGCGTTTCTGAACCGCCTGACCGAAGAAGCGACGCAAAAGACCGTGATCGCCCTGCCGATCGAAGCAACGGCATTGGGCAATTTGAAAATCCAAATCGCAGGGGGCGACGTCCTCGACGCCCCGCAGGAGGTATAACATGTCATTTACGGAAGCAAAGGAACGCTATGCCGCATACGGCGTAAACGTCGAACAGGCGATCGAAACGCTGAGAAACGTGCCGGTTTCCCTGCATTGCTGGCAGGGCGACGACGTGCGCGGCTTCGATACCGACCCCAATAAACCGCTGACCGGCGGCATTCAGACCACCGGCAATTATCCGGGCAGAGCGCGCACGCCCGAGGAACTCATGGCGGACCTCGATAATGTCTTGAGCCTGATTCCCGGTAAGCCCAAAATGAACCTGCATGCAAGCTACGCCATCTTCGAAAACGGCGAGTGGGCGGATCGCGATAAACTCGAACCCAAGCATTTTGCAAAATGGGTGCAGTTCTGTAAGGAGCGGGGTCTCGGCTGCGATTTTAACCCGACTTTCTTCTCTCATCCGAATTGCGATCCCTTAACGCTGTCCTCTCCGAATGAAAAGACCCGCCGTTTCTGGATCGACCACGGCAAGGCGTGCATCCGCATCTCTTCCTATCTTGCCGAAGAACTGGGCGAACCGTGCGTCATGAACATCTGGACCGGCGACGGTTTCAAGGACATTCCCGCCGACCGCATGGGGCCGCGCGTGCGCTATCGGAAAGCGATCGACGAAATTCTCTCCGAGCCGTATGATTTCAACAAGGTCAAGCCCTGCATTGAAAGTAAAGTTTTCGGCATCGGCGTCGAGGCGTACACCGTGGGCAGCGGAGAGTTCGCGCTCTCGTATGCGGCGATGAACAAGGATAAGTGCATTCCGCTGATGGACAACGGACACTATCATCCGACCGAAGTGGTTTCCGACAAGATCCCCGCTTTGCTCGCCTTCTTCCCGAAGATCGCCCTGCACGTCACGCGCCCGATCCGTTGGGATTCCGACCACGTCGTGCTGTTCGACGACGAGACCAAGGAGATCGCAAAAGAGATCGTTCGCTGCGGCATGGATCGCGTACATATCGCGCTCGACTATTTCGACGCGTCGATCAACCGCATTTCCGCATGGGTCACGGGTTATCGCAATGTGCAGAAAGCGCTTCTGTATGCGCTGCTGCAGCCGAATGACGCGCTGAAACACCTGCAGGACGAGGGCAATTTCACCAAGCTGATGGTTGCACAGGAGGAACTCAAGACCCTGCCGTTCGGCGAGGTATGGAACGAGTACTGCCGCCGCTGCAATAAGCCCGTCGACGGCGAATGGTTCCAAGAGATCGAAGCGTACGAAAAGAACGTTCTGGAGGCAAGAGCATGAAGGATATTTTGACCGCACCGTTCATGACGGAGATGATCCGCACGACGACGAACATGTATGCGCACGGCTGGGATGAGCGCAACGGCGGCAACATCAGTTTGCTGCTTGACGAAGCCGAAGTGAAAGAATCCCTTGACATGACCCCGATCCGCACGCTCGAAACGGGCTTCGAGGCGCTGGAGCTTTCCGGCAAAATCTTTCTTGTCACCGGCACGGGCAAGTATTTCAAAAACGTACAGTACGCGCCGGACGTGAACCTCGGCATCGTGCGTCTCACGGAAAACGGCACGAAAGCCGAGCTTCTTTGGGGCTACAGTGACGGCGGCAGATTTACCTCGGAATTTCCCGCGCATATGATGAGCCATGTCGCGCGCATGAAGGTCGATCCTTCTAACCGTGTCGTCATGCACTGCCATCCCGCGAACCTTTTAGCCATGACCTATGTGCACGATCTCGACGAAAAGGCGTTTACGCGCACGCTCTGGCAGATGTGCACCGAGTGCATCGTGGTCTTCCCGGACGGTGTGAACGTGCTTCCGTGGATGCTCTGCGGCACCAACGAAATCGGCATCGCCACCGCAAAGAAGATGGAAACCGCGCGGCTTGTGGTTTGGGCACAGCACGGCATTTACGGCGCAGGGAAGGATCTTGACGAAACCTTCGGACTCATTGAGACCGCCGAAAAGGCCGCAGAGATCTATCTGAAGATTGCGCACCTTCCTCTTGTCAACACCATCACCGACGAGCAGATGCACCTTCTCGAAGCCCGCTTCGGCGTCAAAGCAAGAGAAGGGTATCTGAACTGACACGCTTTTCGCTTGCGATCCGGCAGAAAAAACTGTCGACAAATATATGGCGATCGTGTTATTCCTATTCCGGATGGCTATTATGATACGACTGATTCTTCCGACATGTACGAGGGAAAGTCGTATCCTATTCAAAAGAGTAAGAACTTTGCATTCCTGTATGAGCCGGAAACAGGCTGGCGTCTTGCTCCGGCATACGATCTGACATACAGCAACAGCACTGGCGGCGAACACGCTACGATGGTCGACGGCAACGGCTCGAATCCGTCGATCAAAGATCTCTACGCCGTCGCCGAAGCGATCGGGCTGCCGAAGGAGATATACAAGCGCATCACGGAGCAGGTGCGCAGCACGGTAGGAGATATGCTGCACCTTTGATGAACATGCTGCCAAATGCCTAGGCGATAGCATCGTAGCAAGAACTAATAAATATTATGTATGAAAATATATTGAATCAGAGGTAAAAAATCGTTATAATTCAATCAATAGAGGATTCACATTATCGACAAGTTGATATCATTCCTATAATGACATAGAGGGGACAAAATGGCTAAGCTGATTAGAAGTGAAAGAGTTTCTTTAAAGGAACATCCCGAGATTAACGAAAGCGCAATCCAAGAATTCATTTTTAACAATCCTTCTGTTTTGGGATTGGGAGATTTAATTCCTATACAGCGTGAAAAAAAGCAGCCTATGGGCGGCAGATTGGATCTGCTTCTTTCTGATTCCGATGGAGTTGCGCGATACGAGGTTGAGATTCAACTCGGTGCTACTGATCCAAGCCATATTATCAGAACTATTGAGTATTGGGATACAGAGAAGAAGAGGTATCCCAAGTATGATCATTGTGCGGTTATTGTTGCGGAAGAAATAACAGGACGCTTCATGAATGTGATTTCTCTGTTTAACGGGGCAATACCTTTGATTGCACTGCAAATGTCAGCGGTAAAACATGGCGAGGATATTGAATTGATATTCACCAAGGTTCTTGACCGGGTATCCCTTGCGAATGAAGATGAAGACGAATCGGCGGAGATAACCGATCGGTCTTATTGGGAGAAGCGCAGTACACCTCAAATGATGAAGATCATTGATAGGATCTTCCAAGATGTAAGTGATATTACTACCAACTATGAATTGAAATACAATAAGTTTTATGTCGGCATTGCCAAAGATGGAGTAGCAAACAACTTCATCTCGTTCAGACCGAAAAAACAATTTATCTATTTTTGTATCAAGTTGGGTGAGGATGAAGAAATCACAAAGCAGCTTGAGGACAAGGGATTTGATGCTTCTTTTGTAGGTCGGAACAAACAGTACGAAATACGATTTGACAGTTATTCAAAATATGAAAAGCATCAAGAGTTCATTCGTTCGTTGGTGCAGATGGCAAAAGACCAGAAGATAGTGGATTAATTGCAAACACTTTTTGATATAGCTTTGTACGGCGCATCGGGCAACCGGAGCGCTGCTGTTTTTATCCGAACGAATCTGAAAAAAGCGATGCCGTAGTTCGCCTTCAGATGTTCTTTGAAACCGATCCGTCAGCGGCTCGACAAACGGGAATTTGTTGATATCAAAGCGTCAGTATTTCGCTCACGATTTCATAAACGTTCTTATTGACTGTATTCACTTTTATGGTGTCAAGCGTTTGATACATGTCGATCCTTGCAACGCTTCTGTCGATTACATCGTTACTGCGGATCCCCCTGGCGATGTCAGCAGAGAG
>ONMC01000078.1 GCA_900318745.1 uncultured Eubacteriales bacterium | reverse complement strand
CTGTAGGCGAATGGGCAGAAAAAGCAGCTTTCATACTTTCGCAAATAGAATAATAACACACGCGGTATGTCAAAGGCTATACGTAAGCAAAAAAATGAACGGATTTATGTTTCGTTCCGCCTTTAGATTATTCTTCCATTTGGTCATAAATGGAATGCTGCCGTGCAATCAGTACCAGAAAAACTTATAGTAATTATTGCTTTCACCCATCAGGAAGCTGTTGATCATCGTCGCGTACCGCCCATGGGACATTTCCATGTCGGTGTATTCAAACACGAAACGGGTCGAGCCTGCCCAGGAGGTGCCTTCAGGATAAAGAACTGTCGCCTCTGTGATGAGCCCGTTTTCTCGGAACGCCTCAAACCGGTCGAGCGCAAACCACAGCGCCATGCTTTTCCCGTCAACGGTGTTAGCGCCGATCCCGTCCTTTGCGGAGAGATAGCGTCCCACGAGGTCGCCGAAAAACGTATCGTACATCGGAAAAGAGATCTCAAGGACCGAAAGACCCCGGGCCTTCAGAGCTTCGCACAAACGTTCCATCTGAACGCTTTTTCCGGTTCCGTCGATCCCTTCGAATGCGATAATCTTGGTCATGCGCGTATCCTCCATGCGATGCGGCAGCTGTGCGATGCCGATCGATCAGTTATCAATTATTATAGCATATACCGGATTGAACGGCAAGAAAATTATGACGATTCATAAAAGGACGATCGGAAAAGGACGCGGACTGTCGATTCCGAACGGATCATGAAGTGCAGATTCACAGGACGGCTCTCACGAATCGCCGAACATACACGGGTTTACGGTAGTACAATGCGGGTATGCAGACCACAAGATCCAACAAAGCGGCGCGTATCAAAACAGACCTGAAGGAGACGCTGACGGTGCTCGGCGGCTTTCTTCCGGCACTGCTGCTCTCTCGCGTGCAGATTCATTCGCTGCATCTGCCGCTGGCCTTGGGCATTCTGCTCGGCTTCGCGCTTGCCGGAGCGGAACCTTACGGGGTACTCGGCGGCGTTGTGCTCGGTTCGCTCATCTGTGATCATGTGTCCTGGCATACCATATGTACGGCGATCCTGTTTGCCGTATCTCTTTGGGTGATCAAACGGCGGAACAAGACGTGTTCGAAACGATTCAGAATCGTGCTGTTTGCAGCATCCGGATTGAGCGCACTGCCGCTCGCATGGATCAGCGGAGCGATCGAGATGCTGTACGGCGCTGTGTCCGTTGCGATCGCTGTCGGATTCGGGCTGTGCGTCAACCGTGTCCTTCGTGGATGGACCGGGAGACGGGCGGAGAATGGACTTACGGACCGGGAGCAGATCATGTTTGTGCTGTGCATCGCCGCGATCCTTCTCGCCGTTTCGGAACTGCAGCTTTTCGGCTGGTCCTTATCCGGTTCATTGCTGATCGCCGTCAGCATGTTTTTCGTCTCAGTCCGCGGCATGTACGGCGCGGCTGCAGGCACGTTTTGTGCTTCGGCGCTCGTTCTGTATACAAACTCCGATCCGAAGCTGATCGGATGCATCGCGCTCGGCACATCGATCGCGTCGGTACTGCGAAAAGGCGGAAAACCGATCGGGATCGCATCGATACTGCTTTCATCCGTGGCATTCGGAACGTTTTTATCGGAGCATGCGATCGGAGCAACCGTACCGAACATCCTGTGCGGATCTCTGCTTTACATTTTGACGCCGCGCGAGTGGATCGGTTCCGTGCGATATATGGCAGACTCCGCGACGCGCAGCGAACGAAAGAGAAGGGAGGACGTCACAAGGATCGAACGGCATGTATCGGAAGAGCTGATGCGGATCGGAACGCTTATGACCGGCTTTTCCGGCATGTTTCACACCGCAATGCAGGAAGAAGATGCTGTGCAAAGCTGGACGGTGCAGGGCGCGCTGAATGTATGCAGGGAATGTAAAAAGCAGCCGGTATGCTGGAAGGATGCGCAGGTCATGCAGGAAACGCTGCTCGTGATTGCAAGAGCGGCGGACGAAGATCTTTCCTACGAGCCCATTGATCCGATCGATCCGCTCTGCAAAAAATTCCGGACGCTTGTTTCGTCGGTACTTTTGTCATATCGGCAGGCTTTGAACCGAAGTTCCGTATGTGTACGGGCAAAAGAGCAGGCGCAGTTGATCGACAGACAGTTTGTCGGAGTCGGAACGGCTCTTCGCAGGTATGCAGAAGGCATGAACAAGCGCGATCACGCGGAGGGCGATGCGCTGAACCGCATCCGCGACGCGCTGACACAGGAAGGCGCGGACGTTTCATTCGTCGATTCGTACGAATCGAACGGCATGCAGGTGCTTTCCGTACAGCTGAATCGCCCCTTGCGAATCGCACAGAGGCAACTGAAACGCACGCTGGAACAGACGTCCGGAACCCGACTGCGGATCGTGCAAAGCGTGGCGGAACGGAAGACGGTTTCGATGCTGTTCGAAAATGATTCGGACCTGCACGCGTCCATGCGCGTGTTTCGCGCGAAAGAAGTCGGAACGATCAGCGGCGATGCTGCAGGTGAGTGCAGGATCATCGGCGGACAGGTGTGCTTTGCGCTGTCGGACGGCATGGGCAGCGGCAAAACCGCGCGCTCCGAAAGCGAGGCGGCAATCGAACTGCTGTTCCGTCTGCATCATGCGGGGATCGAACGAGAACTGATCTACGAAAACGTCAATCGATTGCTGCTTTCGGCAAACGATACGGAGATGTATGCAACGCTCGATTCTGTGCTGATCGATCTGAAAACCGGAGAAGCGGAGTTTTTGAAATACGGTGCGCCGCCGAGCTTTCTCATCCGAAACGGCAGAGTAAAACCGATCGAAGGCGAGGCGCTGCCGTGCGGGATCCTTGCGGAAGCCAAGCCGAGCATCACACGCATCCGGCTGAGAGCAAACGACCGGCTCGTTCTCTGTTCGGACGGTGTGCAGGATGTGCTGCCGGAGGGAACGGAACAGGCGATTCGCTCAGCCGCGACATCGGGAGATCAACTGGGAGAAAGGATCCTCGATCTTGCAAAGAGCAGGGGAGGAACGGATGACAAGACCGTTGTGGTGATCCGCGTCGCATGAAAATCGCGATCGAACCGTTCCTTTTCGATAATACGCTGATGAACTGCTGCGTTTTTGCGTTGACGGCGGTATGGATCGGCATTCGCATTCGCATTCTTCCGACGCTTGCAGTGTCGTTTGCCGGTGCGGTCTATGCGCTTCTTTCCCTGTTTCTGTTTCCGATCCTGCGGGAATGGTATCTGAAACTGCCTTGCTTTCTTCTGCTGACGCTGCCGCTGTTTCGAAGAGGCGGATCGTATCTGCGCATGCTGCCGTTTCTGCTGCTTTCTGCAGCAACGGTCGGCGGCGCGGTGATGATGCTGACCCTGCTGTTCGGCGGAAGCATATCGCTCGACGGCACGATCATCGGTACGGTGCCGATCCGCGCGGCGCTCGTGTCTGCTGTAATCGCGGCGGTGCTGCCGCGCCTGATGCGTGAACTGCTCTCTGTCAGAAAAAAGAAAGCGTTGTATACGAATATCGTCGTTGTGCTGAAAGATCACACATACCGGCTGCGTGCACTGATCGACAGCGGCAATCTGCTGAGAGAACCGGTAAGCGGTCTGCCGGTCCTGCTGATCGATTGTGAAACGGATCAGAGTACGATCGCGATCCCGTACGGGACTGCATCGGACACGGGCATTCTGCTCGGCGAGCGTGCAAGATCGCTGATCCTGCCGGACTATCGCAACGCAACGATTGACTGCATCTGTGCACAATCGCCGCATCGGATCATCGGTGCACAGGCGATCCTGCCGGAATCCGTACTGCCGAATCAATGGAGGACAGAAGATGATCGAATGGCTGCGGCATATCTGGAGCCGCCTGCTCGTGCGGCTGCGCGTTGGCAGACGCGCTACCTGCTGGTACATTCACACAAACGACGCGCTTCCGGCGCCGTTAGACCCGGAAGAGGAAGCACGATGCATCGCAGCGGCGCCGTTTGACCGGGAAGCGAAGGATAAGCTGATCATACACAATCTTCGGCTTGTGGTGTATCTGGCGAAAAAATTCGAGAATACCGGCGTGCAGACGGAGGATCTGATCAGCATCGGAACGATCGGTCTGATCAAAGCGGTCGAAACGTTCAAACCGGAAAAGAAGATCAAGCTTGCGACATATGCGTCGCGCTGTATCGAAAACGAGATCCTGATGCAGCTTCGCCGCACGACAAAACTGAAACTGGAGGTCAGCTTCGAAGAACCGCTTAATGTGGACTGGGACGGAAACGAACTGCTTTTGGAGGACATTCTCGGCACCGATCCCGATGTCGTCAGCCGGGACATGGAGGACGAGGCGGAACGCGAATTGTTGAAGAGAGCGCTTTCAAAGCTCTCCGATCGTGAACGCGACATCATCGACCTGCGATTCGGACTCAAAACGGGTGAAGCACAGACGCAAAAGCAGGTTGCGGATGCGATGGGCATTTCGCAGAGTTACATCAGCCGTCTGGAAAAGCGGATCATGAAGCGGCTGAAACGCGATCTGCTGCGGATGCAGTCATGATTTGACATATTTCTCCAATTGTCTCAACGCGCTCTTTTCAAGGCGTGAAACCTGCGCCTGCGAGATCCCGATTTCTTTCGAGACCTCCATCTGCGTTTTACAGCCGAAGTACCGAAGGTTCAGGATCTTTCGATCCCGTTCGCCGAGACATGCGATTCCTTCCTTCAGCGCGATCGCATCGACGCGCCTGGATTCGGTGTCTTTCGGATCGCGGATCTGATCGAGCACGCACATGACGTCATCGTCCGCATTGAAGATCGGATCGTAAATACTCACGGGATCGGACACGGCATCCAGCGCAAACACGACGTCTGCTTCCGGAACATGCAGTTCCTCGGCGATCTCCGTAACGGTCGGCTCACGCGAAAGCGCATCCGTCAGTTTGTTTTTCGCCTGCATGGCGCGATATGCGGTATCGCGCATTGAACGCGGCACGCGAACGGCGCTGTAATCCCGCAGATGCCGTCGGATCTCTCCGGCGATCATCGGTACCGCGTATGTCGAAAAGCGTACATTCTGGCTTAAATCAAATCCGGAGATCGATTTCAGAAGGCCGATGCAGCCGACCTGAAAGAGATCATCCGCCTGCTCTCCGCGCGAAGAAAACCGCTGCACGACGGAAAGAACAAGTCTCAGGTTTGCGTAGATAAAACGCTCACGCGCGGTTTCGTCGCCGCTCTTTGCCCGTACAAGAAGCGCATGCATCTCGTCCGGCTTCAGCCGCGGGAGCTGCGATGTGTCGATGCTCGTGATCTCCACTTTCTGCACGTCTGTCACCTCCGAGTGTTAGTTTGTCCGACTCTGCACGGACATAAACGCGCTCGATCGAATTTGACAGACATTTCCAATCGTGGTACGATATGGAAAAATCGGACATTGAGGTGACGAAACTTGAAACGGTTCTCCGCGATTCTGCTCGTTTTGATCTTTGTTTTGCTGTTCGGATGCGCAAAAGGCATACCGAACACAGAACAGACAAATGAGCCAAACCCGAGCGGAACGCCGTATATCGAGACGGACGAGATCACATTGACAGCAGAAACGGATGCGGTGGAAGCGGCGGCAATCCCGACGGCCGCACCGACAATCGCTCCGACTGATACACCTGATACAACGCCTGAATCGACAAATGCACCGATCGGGGAAAACGAACCGCGGTATTGCGCAAAAGACGGCGTATACACGATCGCCTGGATGAGCGATCCGCAGCATTATTCCAAGAAGTTTCCCGAGTATTACTACGCCATGACGACGTTTTTACGCGATCACAGTGAGGAACTGAATCTCAGATACATCATCAATACGGGCGATCTTGTGCATAATACCGATCTCGATTCCGAGTGGCAGGTAGCTTCGCTCGCACAATCCTATATCGATGAGATACCCAATGGCGTGCTGGCAGGCAATCATGATATCCTCGATCCGATCGGATACAAGGTCTTCTGCGAGTATTTCGGCGAGAAGCGTTATGCGGATAAGCCGTGGTACGGCGGTTCCTTTGAAAACAATCGCGGACATTATGATCTTATTACGGCAGGAGACACGGATTATATCTTTGTATATATGGGGTTTGCGCCGACGAAAAAGGCGTTTGAGTGGGTGAAGGCAACGTTTGACGCATATCCGGACCGCGTCGGTGCGCTGTGCCTGCACGATTACTATACCAAATCGCTGACATTGTCGGAGGACGGAAAGCTCTGGCACGATCGCGTGGTCAAATGCACACCGAATGTGTACATGGTCTTTTGCGGACACAAGTACGGCTCATATTGCATTCCGGAGGAGTTTGACGATGATAAAGACGGCAGGAAGGACCGCACCGTATATCAGATGCTGTTCAATTATCAGGCGTCTCTGCACGACGGCGGCGGCGGATACCTGCGTCTCATTCAAATCGATGAAGCAAAAGGAACCATGTATCATCTGACCTATTCGCCAGTCCTCGGGGATTTCAACCGGTTTGACGATCCGAACAATCGGGAAGAATACTATCCGTTCGATGAAAAGAACGAGGAGTTTGAACAAACGCTTCCGTGGAAGATCCAAAGCGGTGAATAAAAGATAAAATAAAAAACAGCGGGGGAGAGATCCCTCGCTGTTTTCGTTTTGAATCATGTGCGGATGATGTAATCGGCTTTCCTCGCCTTCGGCGACGGAAGAGGACCGGAAGCATACCCGAGAATGCAGTTCCCGATCCCGACGCAGTCATTCGGAACGCCCCAGGCGCGCATCAGCGCTTTGCCTTCTTCCGATTCGAACATCTGTTTTGCTCTGTGGATCCAACAGGAGTCCACACCCACGGCAAATGCCGCATTCAACAAATTCCCCATAACGAGCGCACCGTCTTCGAGCCAAGTCATCGCCGCGGATGGATTTCCGAATACGATCACAACAGTCGGAGCACCGTAGAATGGGTCGCCGTCCATGCCCATCACCGCAGCGTTCATGCGGCTGAGCTTTGCGATCAGATCCGGATCCTGCACCACGACCATGATCGGGCTTTGCTTGCCCATGCCCGTCGGCGCATATGTCCCGGCTTCCAGAATCGCGTTGAGTTGATCGTCACGGATCTGTTCCTTACGGTAAGCACGAACGGAACGACGATTCTTCATTGCATACAAAGCATCCATTATCTGTACCTCCTTTGAATCGATTCCATTATACCGAAATCGATCTTCCGGTTCAAGCGCGAGTTTCCGCTTGATCAGAACAGAATGCTCAGAAGGGAAGCAATCCTCATGTATAAGGGCTTACGCAGATGCGATGCGCGCTCGATCCGGCGATACAATCTCTTCAATTCATTCTCGTTCATAACAATCTCTCCTCTCTTGTATCTGATTGCATTATAACGGCAAATTGTGTCGAAACAATTCATGATTTGTGAAGGAACCGCCAAAAAACCGAGAGGAAATTATGAATAACTCTTGAACTAAATATGAACAAGCGGTAAAATATAATGGGTTTATTTATGAATATGACAATTTACAACGATATTCGGATTCGATATGAACGATATTATGATGATAGATCGTACAGGACCGCTATGCAGGCAAAACAAAAAAGAGGCGCGAGGCCTCTTTTCGTTTTCAAGAGAGGATCGATCAGCGTGATCCGATCCGGTTGAAGTACTTGAACAGCAGCGGATAGATGCCGATTGCAACGACCGTCATGACCAGATAGCGCACCCCGTGCAGAAGCGGTGTT
>ONMC01000114.1 GCA_900318745.1 uncultured Eubacteriales bacterium | reverse complement strand
TTTTCAAATGTTTTTTACATTACATCGTTCCGCATCCGCAGGTACGATTCTGATTGCCGCAGCCGCAGCCGTTCTCGCCGCCGCAGTAACGAGACAGGAGCAGCAGCCAGATCAGCGTATCGCAGGATCCGCCGAAGGCGTTGTTGTCGTCGCCGAGGAGCAGCAGCAGGACAAGCACCCAGGTCAGATTGTTGCCGCCGAAATTGTTGAACATAATCAGTTCCTCCATCCGTTCATATTCGACACGTTGTGTCGTTACAGTATCCTATGCCGTGCCGTTCGAATTCGTTCCGAAACGTCGAAATGCCTTGACAAAAACTGTTTTTCGAAAGATAATAGAACGGATCAAACGGAGGATAATGATATGGAAAACACGTACTCGATGGATAAGATCGTCAATCTTTGTAAAAACCGCGGTTTTGTTTTCGCGGGTTCCGAAATCTACGGCGGGCTCAGCAACACATGGGATTACGGCCCGCTTGGTGTAGAACTGAAAAATAACATTAAAAAAGCATGGTGGAAGAAATTCGTTCAGGAGAGTCCCTATAACGTCGGTCTCGATGCGGCGATCCTGATGAATACCGAAACATGGAAGGCTTCGGGGCATCTCGGCGGATTTGCCGATCCGCTGATGGACTGCCGCGAATGCAAAGAGCGCTTCCGCGCAGATAAGCTGATCGAAGACTGGTCGGCGGAAAACAACTATACACTGGAAAAGCCGATCGATGCATTTACGCAGGCAGAACTGAAATCGTTCATTGACGAACACGAGATTCCATGCCCCACTTGCGGAAAACACAATTTCACGGATATCCGTCAGTTCAATCTGATGTTCAAGACGTTTCAGGGCGTCACGGAAGATGCGAAGAACACGGTGTATCTCCGCCCGGAAACGGCACAGGGCATTTTTGTGAACTTCGTGAACGTGCAGCGCACAACGCGCCGCAAGCTTCCGTTCGGCATCGGACAGATCGGTAAGAGCTTCCGCAATGAGATCACGCCCGGCAACTTTATCTTCCGCGTGCGTGAGTTCGAACAAATGGAGCTCGAGTTCTTCTGCGAGCCCGGATCCGATCTTGAATGGTTCAATTACTGGCGGAAGTATTGTCATGAATTCCTCCTCTCTCTCGGCATCAAGGAAGAGAATCTGCGTCTTCGCGATCACGATCCCGATGAACTGGTGTTCTATTCGAAAGCGACGACCGACTTTGAATTCCTCTTCCCGTTCGGCTGGGGTGAACTTTGGGGCGTAGCAGACAGAACGGATTACGATCTGACGCAGCATCAGAATGCTTCCGGCAAGGATCTGACCTATTACAATACCGAAAAGAACGAGCGGTATCTCCCGTACGTGATCGAGCCGTCTCTCGGCGTTGAACGCACGTTCCTCGCTATGCTGTGCAATGCATACGAAGAACAGCCTCTTGAAAACAACGACGTCCGTACGGTGCTTCACCTGCATCCCGCGCTTGCACCGTTTAAGGCTGCCGTTCTTCCGCTTTCGAAGAAGCTTTCCGCTCAGGCGACAGAAGTCTATCAGCAGCTGCTGAAATACTTCTCCGTCGATTTCGACGAAACGGGATCGATCGGAAAGCGATATCGCCGCGAGGACGAAATCGGCACGCCTCTGTGCATTACATATGATTTCGATTCGGAAACGGATCATTGCGTAACGGTGCGCGACCGCGATACGATGGAACAGGTACGTTTGCCGATCACAGAGCTGAAAGCATACATCGAAAACAAACTGGAATTCTGACAGAATGCCTCCTTTTACGGGAGGCATCTCTTCATTCTGAAGTATGGAACTGAACGGAACCGTACAATCGATCATTTTTCGCAACGCGTCAAACGGATACACCGTATTGACTCTTTTGTCGACCGATGAAACGCTGACGACGACCTGCGTCGGCACTCTGCCGCTTCTGAATCCGGGCGATACCGTTACACTGATCGGAGAACCTAGTTACCACGCACGCTTCGGATCGCAGTTCAAGGTATCTTCTTTTGAACGCAAGGCGCCTTCAAACGAGACCGCGATCATCAAGTATTTGGAAAGCGGAGTCGTTCGCGGCGTCGGACCTTCGATGGCGCGCGCGATCGTTTCCGTCTTCGGGATGCACACACTTGACGTGATGGAGCACGAGCCGGAGCGGCTGACGGAGGTTCCGGGTATCGGCAAAAAGAAAGCGAAGATGATCATCGATTCCTTTCGGGAAAAGAAGCTTCTGCGCGATATCCTGCTCAGTCTCGAACCTTACGGCGTCACGGTCGGACAGGCGTATAAAATGATGCAGACATACGGCGATCTCTGTCTGGCAAAAGTACAGGAAAACCCGTATCAATTGATCGACGATATCGACGGGATCGGATTTCTGACAGCAGATCGCATAGCAACGCATGTAGCCGGATTTGAACAGGATTCCCTTGCACGTCTGATGGCGGGCATTCGCTACTGCCTGCAGCAGGCACGGGATGAACGCGGAGATATGTTCCTCGATCGTGATGTGTTGATTGCAAGGTCCGCCTCCGTACTCGGTGCGCAGGCGGAACGAATTGAAGAAACGATCGACTGGATGATCAGCGGCGAGGATCTTCTCGAATGTGAGATTGATGATCGAAACGCGGTCTATCTCCCCTATCTCCTAAAGATCGAAGATTTTATAGCAAAGACGCTTCTGCGCCTGCAAAAGACGCCGGCGGCTGAAATGTGGGACCTGCAACAGTGGCAGTCGAAAACGCATCTTGAACTTTCAAATGAACAGCAAAGAGCAGTCATGCTTGCACTGAATCACAGCGTTAGCATCATTACGGGTGGACCGGGTACAGGAAAAACGACCATTATCCGCTGTATCGCCGATGAAATGCAGGAAAAAGGTTATTCGGTTGATCTTGCGGCGCCGACCGGTCGTGCGGCAAAGCGAATGAGTGAAGCAACCGGAACGGAAGCAAGAACGCTGCATCGATTGCTGGAGTACATCCCGGGTGAAGGATTTCAAAGGAATGCAGACAATCCGCTGATCGCAGACGCCGTGATCATTGATGAAATGTCTATGGTAGATGCTCCGCTGATGTACGCGCTGTTGAAAGCGCTGACCGTCGGCACGCGTCTGATTCTCGTCGGCGACCGAGATCAGCTTCCTCCCGTCGGCTGCGGCAACGTGTTTTCCGACGCGCTTGCATCGGGGTGCATTCCCTGCTGCCGATTAACGGAAATCTTCCGGCAGGCACAGCGGTCCGCGATTGTACGAAATGCGCATCTGATCAACAGCGGAAGAATGCCTGTTCTTACCGATCGGGATTCCGACTTTTTATTCGAAGAAATCTCGAATATCGACTTCATCCGCAAGCGCCTTATCGATCTTGTTGTCAATGAACGAGAAAAGATCGGGACATCCGATCCGCTGCTCGATATCCAGGTGCTGGTACCGATGAAAACGACAGCACTCGGCGTGTCGGAGCTGAATCAGCTGCTGCAGAACGTTTTGAACCCGCACGACGGGATTAAGCTTGAATACGTCTCGGGAAATACGACGTTTCGCGAGGGCGACAAGATCATGCAGGTTCGAAACAACTATAAGGTGGAATGGAAAAAAGCACAAAGCTTCGGTCGTTATGAAGAGGGTGTCGGCGTATTTAACGGCGATTTCGGCACACTCCTGCATTTGAAACCGCATGAAAAGACCGCTGTGATCGCGTTCGACGACGGACGCATCGCAGAATATGCTTACGCGCAGTTCGAAGAACTTGAACTTGCATATTGCATTACGATCCATAAAAGCCAGGGCAGTGAGTTTCAAACGGTCATCCTGCCTCTCGCAAACGGTCCGGTTCCTCTTCTGACACGCAATCTTCTGTATACGGCTGTCACGAGAGCAAAAAAACTCGTCTATTGTATCGGAAGAAGTGAAACGATCGCGCGAATGGTTTCGAACGTTCAGAGAAACGAACGCAACACCGGATTGAAACAGCGATTGGAACGATATCATGAATCAGTCTGATTTCAAAGAATATTTCCGTTTTCTGGCAGATTCCGTTGCGCCTGGTCCGTATGAGTGTATGCTGTGCGGAGAAGAAGATGTGATCGGCGAGGACGGTCTTTGTGACGTCTGCAGAGAAGAACTGCGCTATTTTCCGAATCCGATTTGTTCACAGCCTCTCGACGGGATTACGATCGGGCTTCGTTATTCCGAAAAGCTCGCAAAAGCCGTGATGGCGTTCAAGCAAAACGAGCAAACCGAATATGCCGGGTTTTTCACGCAGTTTCTTTCTGTTCCGAGTGAATGGCATGCCGACCTTCTTGTACCGATCCCGATGCATCCGATCAAAAAGAGGATCCGCGGATTCAATCACAGCGAAGCCCTGTGTGCATACTTAAGTCATGCAACCGGAATCCCCTATTCGACCAGGCTCTTGTATAAGATCAGACTGACCGGTGAACAAAAGAAACTGACGGCTGCGGAACGGCGCAAAAACATTCGAAACAGCTTCACAGCCGATCCGCTGGTAAAAGGCTTGAATATTGTGATCGTAGACGATGTATTCACAACCGGCGCGACCGCTTACGAGTGCGCCAAGACTCTGAAGAGCAGCGGCGCCGATCGCGTATATATGGCGGCTGTCACTTCTCCGGATCAATAGATTCTCCGCGCAGTGCGGCATACTTATCATGCGTCGCTTTACCGCCTCGAATATGCCGCTCGGCTTTATTGACATTCAGGATCGCGCGAACTTCACGGTATAGGATCGGATGAATGCAGCGCAGTCTGACCGTTACATCTTTGTGAAGCGTGCTTTTGCCGACATGAAGAACCTGTGCCGCCTCACGCACGGTTGAACGGTGTTCGATGATGTAAGATGCTTCTTCCTTGATCCGCTCATCAAGATATTGCAAAACAAAATCCCTCCGAATACTGATGATTCAGTATATGGAGGGATCGTTTCGTTTTATGATCAAAACCGTTCGATGTTGACAACCTGGATATTTCCGACCGGCAAAGACTGCAAATGCTCGTTGTCAAACCGCTTAAAGCCGGTCTCTTTAT